>JACXUQ010000269.1 GCA_014763835.1 Thiotrichales bacterium | reverse complement strand
GCCGTACTATTGACCAGCGTGCAAGGCCATATTTCCCAGCAAACCCCGCAGGCGGTCCGTTTTGAAATTGTCCAAGGCCCGGCAGCAGGCTGCATCGCCAAGGGTCACGCCTTTTTAAACGACAAACGCATGCGTTACGAATATGCGCTCCAACCGGTTGAATGCATCAAAGACGGCCGCGCGGTACATGTCGGCTCGGTCGTGCGCGGCCAGCACCTGATTAAAGGCACCATGGCCAATAGCGGCATGGGACGCAACACCCTCATCACCAACAAAGGCGTCACCGTCACCCTGACCGACCAATAATCCCGGCCCGGAGTTGCGCCATATCAACCCCGGCCAGCAGCGGCTGTGCTAAATTAGCCTCTCAAGCCTCCAAAGGATATGGTCTTATGATGACACCCATTCAATCTTTCGGTGCCGCGCAGACGGTGACCGGCTCCTGCCATCTGCTCGCGCTGCGCCACGGCCCGAAAATCCTCATCGACTGCGGTCTCTTTCAGGGCCTGCAGGAGAACCGCAGCGCGGAGGACTTCGGCTTTGACCCGAAAAAGATCGACGTGGTGATTCTCACCCACGCCCATCTGGACCATTGCGGCCGCCTGCCCAAGCTGGTCAAGGAAGGCTTTGACGGCCGTCTGATCGCCACGCGCCCGACCATGGATCTGGCCGAAGTGGTGCTCATGGACAGCGCCAAAATCATGGAAGAGGACTACGCCACCGCCTATAAAAAAGCCCAGCGCCGCGGCAGCGAAAAACGCGTCAAGGCGCCCCTGTACGATCTGGACGACGCCCACGCCGTGTTTGACCTGAATATCCAGTACGCCGAATACGGCAGAACCATTACCATCGGCCGCGATGTCAGCGTCACCTTCTACAACGCCGGCCATATTCTCGGCTCGGCCAGCGTCAAAATCGACTTTATCGAAGAAGGGCAGTCCAAAAGCGTGGTCTTCAGCGGCGACCTCGGCAACCGCCGCGACCTGCTGATGCCCGCCCCGCAAACGCCGCCGAAAGCCGATGCGCTCTATATCGAATCGACCTACGGCGACCGCAACCACCGCTCGCTCGAAGAGAGCATCGCCGAATTCCGCGATGCCATACAGGAAACACTCAAACGTCAGGGGAATGTGATGATCCCGTCGTTTGCCATCGAACGCACCCAGGAAATCCTTTTACTGCTCAAACAGCTGCACTACGCCAACGAATTGCCGCCATGCCGGATTTTTGTCGACTCGCCCATGGCCATCCGCGCCACACAGATCTATAACCAGTATGCCGGCGAGCTCAACCATAACGCCCAGGCAATGCTGCAAAAAGACGGTTCGATTTTCGATTTCCCGGCACTGCACTACACCTCCACGGCGGAGGAATCGATGCGCATCAATGACATCGACAGCGGCTGCATCATTATTGCGGGCAGCGGCATGTGCCACGGCGGACGCATCCTCCACCACTTCAAACACCGCTTGTGGAACGAACGCAACGCCGTGTTGTTTGTCGGCTATCAGGCCGAAGGCACGCTGGGACGCAAACTGGTGGACGGTGCGGACGAAATCACCCTCTACCGCGAACCGATCAAGGTCCGCGCACAGATGCACATGATCAACGGCTTCTCGGCGCACGCCGATCAGGCGGAGATGCTGCACTGGATGGGCGAGTTCCAGAGCCTCGGCAAGGTTTTTCTGGTGCATGGCGAACTCGACAAGCAGCAGATATTCAAACAGGCCATCGAAGAGCAGCTCCACAAGACCGTGCATATCGTCGAATACGCCGAAGAGGTGTGGGTTTAAAACTCAACAGGCCGGGTTGAAATTAACCACCAAGTGCTCGAAGAATACGAAGATAAAAGCAAAGAAACGTTTGTAGAAAAACGTCGTGCTCTTCGTGTCCTTCGTGGTCCAAACACGTTTAGAACCAATGCTGTTTGAGCTGCTCCACCAGCGATTGCAGCGCTTGCGCACGGTGGCTGATGCGGTTTTTCTCTTCCTTGCTGATTTGCGCCGCCGTCAGGCCGCGCTCCGGCAACACAAAAATCGGGTCGTAACCGAAACCGCCGTCACCCTGCTTTTCATAACCGATTTCACCCTGCCAGCGTCCCAGCCCGATAATCGGCGTCGGGTCTTCGGCATGGGCGCAGAACACCATGGCGCAGTAATAACTGGCCTGACGCATGCACGGCGGCACCTCGTCCATATCGGCCAGCAGTTTCTGCAGATTATCTTCATCACTCGGCTTGGAGCTTCCGGCAACGGCTGCATAGCGCGCCGAATAGATGCCCGGACGACCGTGCAACGCCATGACCTCGATGCCGGAATCGTCGGCAATCGCCGGCAGGCCGGTCTGTCCACAGGCATAACGCGCTTTTAAAATGGCGTTCTCCACAAAACTCAGTCCGGTCTCGTCCGCTTCCGTCTGAAAAAACTCGGTCTGCGGATGCACCTGCCAGCCCAAAGGTTGTAATATCTCGGTCATCTCGCGGATTTTGCCGGCATTGCCGCTGGCCAGAACCACTCGTCTCAT
>JACXUQ010000268.1 GCA_014763835.1 Thiotrichales bacterium | reverse complement strand
AAACGCAGCCAATAGCTCGCTATTAGCAAGTTTTTCAACAAAAATCAGGCTATTTTTAACCATTTTTATTCGTGTAGCCATCTCGTGCAAAGCTCTCTTAAAGTAATCACCGTTCTCTAGTTTTAAAGTATCAGTCTATTTTTTTCCTCCGCCTATTCAGGCTCTTTTCTTTATCTCTATTTGAGGATGATTATTATGTCTAACAAAATGACAGGAACCGTTAAGTGGTTCAACGAATCGAAAGGTTTTGGCTTTATTCAACCGGAATCCGGTCCAGATGTGTTCGCACACTTCAAGGCTATCAGCAGTAATGGTTTCAAAACCTTGGTTGAAGGCCAGAAAGTGTCATTCAACGTGACAAACGGCCCTAAAGGCCCACAGGCTGAAGATATCGTTACGCTGTAATTAGCGCCGCGCAGTCATAAGCAGTCATAAAAAAGCGAGATTGATTCTCGCTTTTTTATGCCAAAAAAACTCAACAGGCCGGGTTTACTCCGCACCCTCTTTAAGGGTGAGCACGCGGTTATATACCGCTTTTTTCTTCTGGCCGCTCAACTCCACCACAATATCGGTAATCTGCTTGACCGGCAGATTTTGCTTAAGCAAGGCACCAATCAGCGCATCGTGTTCGTCTTCGGAAACCGCTTCAGCCACCACATCGCCCATCACCATCAACACAAACTCGCCGCGCACCTTGTCCGCATTCGCATCAAAATACGCCACCACCTCGGCGATACTGCCGGCAACAAACTGCTCGTAGGTTTTGGTCATTTCACGCGCGGCCACCATTTGACGCTCGGCACCGAACACGTCGAGCATCGCCTGCAGCGACTCCGTCAGACGGTGCGGCGATTCGTAAAACACCAAAGTGCGCGTGTCGTTTTTCAGGGTTTGCAGCACCTGCAAACGCTTCTGGTTTTTGGCCGGCAGAAAACCTTCGTAACTGAAGCGGTCGGTCGGCAGGCCGGCGGCGCACAGAGCGGTAATCACCGCCGAGGGCCCGGGAATCGGCACCACATTCACACCCTGCTGGCGCAGCAGCTTCACCAGATGAAAGCCCGGATCGTTGATCAGCGGCGTCCCGGCATCCGATACCAGCGCGCCGCTTTCTCCCGCCTGGAGTTTATCCAGCAACTGCTGGCTGCGCGCCTGCTCGTTATGATCGTGCAGACTCAACAGCGGCTTATTCAACCCCAACGCCTGCAACAACCTTTGCGTATGACGCGTATCTTCGGCGGCAATCCAGTCCACCGTCCCCAACACCTCCACCGCACGGTAGGTGATGTCTTTAAGGTTACCGATCGGGGTTGCCACGATATATAAGGTCGCTTTGGAAGTGGCGTTGGCCAACCCGGCCTGTTGAGTTTGGTTCACTTGGGTTTCGGTCACGTTCAAACGTCTCTTGTTTATGTGTCACTTATCAAAAGGATAGCGACTGCAAATCACCACCCATCAAGGCCGTTTCACTATATAATCTTCTGCAAGATTCACTTGCCAAGGCATCGCCTGTTATTAGCCTGTTTCACTATGCAGCCATTCTATAGAAAAACCTCTCCGCGTACTTCGTTAATTACCGCCGGGCTCTCATTGACCTTGAGCGCCTGGATGCTCGCCATCGGCGGTTGCAGCGCACCGCAACCCAAACCGCAGCAAACGGCCGGCGGCGATTTAAGCCTGCCAACAACCGCGACCAAATCCGAGCGCGAACTGGCCTTGAAAGCGCTGGAAGCGCAGATCAACCGCGCCAAAGCGGCGCAGGATTGGACAGCTTATGTGACACTCAGCGAAAAGCTCTGGCATCAACTTGAAGGCGATACCGACAATCAGCTGGCGGTGGAATACATGCTATGGAAAACGCTGCAAACCGCCTTCGATACGCCGCAAAAACGCGCCAAAATGCTAGCCGTCCCTGTTTTGGCGACATGGCAGCCGTTGTTGAATGCCAGTGAACTGCCGAATCTGTTTGCCCGCCAAAGCCTGGCCGATCTGGCCGAGTTCAATCCCGGGGCGGTTTATTCCCGCCACTTGATTCCGGCACTGCGCGAACAACTAAAAACCCCGCCGCAACCCAAGCAGATTGCCGTATTGCTGCCCTTCAAAGGTAAATACCAGAGCATCAGCCAACAGATTCGCAACGGCCTGCTCAAAGCCTATATGATCTCCAACCGCCAGATCGCGCTGCGCTTCTACGACACCAGCGATGCCGCACAAACCTGGGCGCGCTACCAGCAGGCCAAGACCGAAGGCGCTGACTGGATCATCGGCCCGCTAACCAAAGAGGCGATTGACGTGCTGGCGCAGCATAACGTCAAAGATGTCCTAGCGCTCAACAATACCGAAAAAGCGCCTTTCTACAGCTTCAACTACCGTTCCGACACGGAAGCCTACCAGATTCGCAAACAGCTCGAAGCGCGCGGCTTTGCGCGCATCGGCATTCTCAGCAGCGAAAGCAGCCGCGACAGCGGCAACGCCTACGAGCTGCGCACGCAATGGCTCAACAACCCGTTAAACCGTGCCGATTTGGTTCAGTATCCG
>JACXUQ010000267.1 GCA_014763835.1 Thiotrichales bacterium | reverse complement strand
TGTTGGAGTTCGGCGTCACCGTCAAGGTGGAGTCGGTGCAGCCCGGTCCGGTGGTCACGCGGTTTGAAATTCTGCCGGCGCCCGGCGTTAAGGTCAGCCAGATCAGCAACCTGGCCAAGGATTTGGCGCGCGTCTTGTCTGTGAAGTCGGTGCGTGTGGTGGATGTGATTCCCGGCAAGGCGTTTGTGGGGATCGAGATTCCGAACGAACAGCGCGAGCTGGTGAGCTTCCGTGAAGTGCTGTCCTCCGACGAGTTTCAGCGTTCGGTGTCGCCGCTGACTGTGGCGCTCGGCAAGGATATCGCCGGTAAGCCGGTGGTGGCGGATATTGCCAAAATGCCGCATCTGCTGGTGGCGGGGACGACCGGTGCCGGTAAATCGGTCGGGGTCAACAGCATGATTTTGAGTCTGCTTTACAAGAGCCGTCCCGATCAGGTGCGTCTGATCATGGTTGACCCCAAAATGTTGGAGCTCTCGATTTACGAGGGTATTCCGCATCTGCTGACGCCGGTGGTCACCGATATGAGCGATGCCGCCAATGCCTTGCGCTGGTGTGTGTTTGAGATGGATCGCCGTTATCAGCTCATGGCCAAGGTCGGGGTGCGCAATATCGCCGGCTTCAACGAGAAGGTGCAGTCGGCTATCGACAAAGGCCAGCCGATGATTGATCCGCTCTATCAGCAGGTGGCCAATTTTGGCCACGAGTTGGGCGAGGCGCCGCCGACCTTGACGCCGTTGCCGTATATTGTCGTGGTCGTGGACGAATTCGCCGATATGATTATGGTCGTGGGTAAAGAGGTGGAGCAGCTGATCGCCCGTATCGCGCAGAAAGCGCGTGCGGCGGGTATTCATCTGATTCTGGCCACACAGCGTCCGTCGGTCAACGTTATTACCGGTCTGATCAAGGCCAATATTCCGACGCGAATTTCCTTTATGGTGAACACCAAAATCGACTCACGCACTATCCTCGATCAGGGCGGTGCGGAGCAGTTGCTGGGCATGGGCGATATGCTCTTTATGCCGCCGGGTTCGGGTTCGCCCAAACGTGTGCACGGTGCCTTTATGACCGACGAAGAGGTGCATCGCGTGGCTGAGTTCATCAAGTCGCAGGGTGAGCCGCAATACCTAGAGTCTATTACCCAAGGACATAGCGCCGAGGGCAGTGGCGATGACGGTTTTGATGATGCCGAGCAAGATGCGCTCTATGACGAAGCGGTGGCGTTTGTTATTCATGGTCGCCGCGTGTCGGTTTCGCTGATTCAGCGCCGCTTTAAAATCGGTTACAACCGTGCGGCGCGCATTGTCGAGGCGATGGAGTCGGCCGGCGTGGTGTCGCCGATGCAAGCCAACGGCAACCGTGAGGTTTTGGCGCCTAAAAATCAGGATTAAACAGAATTTAAAGGGATGTTATTTGTGATGAAGTCATCATTCAAGGGAGTGTTGCTAGCCGGCCTGTTGAGTTTTTCCGGGTTTGTTTTTGCCAATCCGCTGCAGGATTATGTTAACCAGCTGAAAACCTTCAGCGCGGATTTCCGTCAAATCCAGCCGGATGAGGAGAAGTTTCAGTTGAATGAGTCCTTCGGCCATTTTGAGCTGCAACGTCCGGGCAAGCTGGTGTGGCAGTACACTAAGCCGCAAAGTCAGAAAATCGTGGTGGATGGGATTAATCTGTGGGTGCAGGATGATGATCTTGAGCAGGTCAGCGTCCGCCCGATCAACGACATCAAAGCGGAGATTCCCTTGAGTTGGCTACTGTACGATGAGCCGATCGAAAGCCGCTTTACGATTATTCCGGCGGGCGATCGCAACACCATGCAGTGGTTTAACCTTAAGCCCAAAGAGGCGACCTATTTCCAGAGTATTGAGATTGGTTTGAAAGATGGACAGATGCAGGAAGTGTGGATGTACCAAGGGCCGGACAATATTACCAAGGTGAGTTTCCGCAATATCGTCATGAACCAGAAATTGCCTGCGCAAACCTTTGTTTATCGTGCGCCGGCCGGGTATGACCTGTTAGGTCAGCCGGGTTATGCGCAGCCTTAAGGGAAAAGGGTTGTGAGCCTGTATCAACCGCTGTCCGACCGCTTGCGTCCAACCCGTTTGGACGAGTATGTGGGGCAGTCGCATCTGCTTGGACCGAATCGTGCCTTGTCGCGCATGTTTGCCAGCGGCAAGTTGCACTCTATGGTCTTCTGGGGCCCGCCGGGAACCGGTAAGACGACGTTGGCGCGCTTGATTGCCAAGCAGTCCGATCTACAGTTTATTAGTCTTTCCGCCGTGCTGGACGGTGTTAAAGAGGTGCGTGCGGCGGTTGAACAGGCCAGATTGCACCGCGAGCAGTTCAAACAGGGCACGTTGTTGTTTGTGGATGAGGTGCACCGTTTCAATAAGGCGCAGCAGGATGCTTTTTTGCCGTTTGTGGAAGACGGCACTTTTATTTTTATCGGTGCGACCACGGAAAACCCGTCGTTTGAATTGAATAATGCCTTGCTGTCGCGCGCCCGTGTTTATGTATTGCGCTCGTTGGATGAGGACGA
>JACXUQ010000266.1 GCA_014763835.1 Thiotrichales bacterium | reverse complement strand
AATATAAAGATTGTTCGGCACACTAAACGGCTCTTTGGAATACGGCAACTGCACGGAAATCGCCTCGGCATGACCGGCACGTTTAGACTCTTCAATGAGCGTAATCAACTCCCCAAATATGCGCGAAATATTGCCACGGTTGATTTCGTCGATGATTAAAACGTAGCGTTTTGGGTGTGTTGAATCTTCCTTTTCTGAAAGCAAACTCTGCAACCGATCAAGGTTTAATGTACCTGGCTTAAGCTGGTACAACGTCATTTGAGACAAAGATTTATCAAAAATTCGACTGGCAGGTAAACTCGGCGAATAGGTTTTTAACCAACGAACCATGCGCTTTTGTTTGAAACCGCTTCGACTATCATCTTGCAAAAACTCATAATCTCCTGTGACCTCCGCAATCGCCCTAAATTTGCTATTTCCATCAGAAACAACAATCAAATCACCTTTTTGCACGACATTTTTAAACACGTTAACGGAAGTAACAGCGTAATTATTATCATCCAACGACTGCTGCAATTCGGCTGACATTTTTTCATGTACTTGCTGACGATTCTGACAGGCCGAAAAATCAACATTGCCACCCCAACCAAGCAGAACATAGTGATTTTCTAGGCACTCTTCGTAAATAAAATCCTGATCCTGAAGGGTGTTGCCTAAAGACATTTTCCAAATTTTACCGCCTACCACTGAAATCGATTTGCCCCCCGAATTCCACTTGGCCGGGAAAAGCTTGCTTTAACTCTTTAACACTTTGGGGAGTTCTGTCCTGCCAATCTGCAAACGTAGATTGCCCTAAAATCTCTATAGCTTTGCTGACAGTATTAAAAGTTTTGCCTGTACCCGGAGGACCGTAAAGAATTTGGTTTAATGAACTCATTGAACTATGCTCTTTTTTTGAATTGGTTTCTGAATCATCCGCATCTTCTTCATCATCCACGGCCTCTTTACTTGGCTTAATGCCCAACTCCTCACCATACAAAGTTTTCATAAATTCAAATGGCGTCAACGCTGGAATCAATTCCTTTGCTGTAAGAAAAACATCTTTAAGTAGCAAAGAACGGGCGACTGTATGTTCCCGTTTAGGGAGGTTTTCGATGCCTAAGTGCGTTAGAAAATGAGCGATGTGATCCGAAGAGCTAATCGGCAAAAACTGACCGGGATGATAAATCGACAACAATCTCAATTTTCGACCATTACCCATGGCTAATTTTGTGGATAACCCTGCTCTTATTTGAATCTGCTTGTCATCGTCCAACCAACGCAAATCGTCCAAATTAGCATTAGCAACCAAACTGTGAATCTTAAGCACTTCTTTTAACGCTTCCGCATCAGATAGATGCTCTATATTTCTGTTTTTATATAGGCTACCACTCTTTAAAAAATAGACTAAATGACCTTTAGAAGTGCCCGGCCTATATCCGCCAATCACACTTTCCAAACCACGCTCAATCCACCAGCAAAAACTGTCGTTTGCGCCATCTCCCAAAGCGTATTGTTCCAAACTTAAATTCAGCAAATTTTCTTTTGGAAAACGTTTAATAAATTTACGGTACTGCTCATCATCTCCGGTCAACCTGAAAGATGACTTTTCACGTAAAATTTCTATCAGTTTTGTAAAAATCGGATTTTGATTCAGAGAGGAATCAATGGAGATATTAGACTCTAAGAATTGTGCATACCATTTCAGCGCGTTTTTGGGACGGTGATTCCCAACAGAAGAACTTTTTTCCTTAAGATCACCATTACTACCGCAGCGTTGATACAAGCTTCTAACATGATCAATATCGGTAATTTCAAATACATCACGAATGCCAATATTCCAGCTTGGAATGGTTTCTTTTAAATCTTTAATAAAACCATTCACTTGACCAGGATCATCAGAAAATCTATTTCCGTTTCTTGTGGTTTGCTTTAAAAGCCACTCCTTGAATTGTTGCTGCATCTTAAACGCCCTTCCCGCATAAATTTCTGGTCATCTCTTCCAACCGCTCCAAGGTGCCGATATCCGACCATACGCCCTCAAACAGTTGGCCGCTAACCAGATTGGCGTTCATGGCCTCGCGCAGAATCGGGGCGAGTTTGATAAAACCGACGTCCAGATTTTTGAACAGGCCGGGGTGGAGCACGCTCAATCCGGCAAAGGTGTATTCGCCCTCTGCCAAGACCCGGCCTGTTGAGTTTTTTTGAGCCGAATTTTGAGCTAGGCCGAAATCCCCTTTGGCGTTGAACTCGGGGCTCGGCACCAGTACCAGATGCGCCAAACGCCCATCATGCAGCCACCCGGCCTGTTGAATCAGTTCGGCAAAATCGAATTCGCAATAGACATCGCCGTTAATCACCAGAAACGGTGCATCTCCCAGCAGCGGCAGCGCGTTGATAATGCCGCCGGCGGTTTCCAGCCCGCCTTCCGGCTCCGGTGAATAATGGATGGTGATACCCCAACGCTCGCCCGAGCCAAGCGTCTGCTCGATCTGCTCGCCCAGCCAGGCGTGGTTGATGATAATCTCCTCCACCCCAGCCGCAACGAGTTTTTCGATATGGTATTCAATCAGCGGCTTGCCGCATAAAGGCACCAGCGGTTTGGGAATGGAATCGGTCAACGGGCGCAGCCGGTTGCCGCGCCCGGCCGCGAGAATCATGGCTCTCACGGGGGCTTTAGCGCTATGATGTTCGGCACGTTTCTGCATCCTCAGCCGCCCTTCTTTTGCAGCAAAGGATGCGGCAGCATGGTCGTTTCAACCAGGTTCACCAGCCAGTGCATTTCGGGATAGGCGCGGCCCACGTCAACGATGTACTGCAAGGTTTGCGGAATGTCGTTCAGATAACCATCTTTGCCGTCGCGGTGATACAAGCGCGCAAAAATCCCCGCCGCTTTCAGGTGGCGCTGAATGCCCATATAGTCCATCGCCTTCAGAAAACCGTTCCATTCGTCCTGACACAGCAGGCCGCGGGCGCAAAGCTGCAAAAAGTAAAAACGCTGCCACTCGCGCACCTGCTCCGCCGGCCAAGCGATGTAACAGTCGCGCAACAGCGACACCGCGTCATAGGTCAAGGGGCCATGCACCGCATCCTGAAAATCCAAAACGCCGGGGTTGTCTTTGCTGGTAATCATCAGATTGCGGCTGTGATAGTCGCGATGCACGTAGGTCTTGGGCTGCGCCAAGGCCGAGGTCGCCAAAACTTCCTTGACCTTCTGCCAGTCATCCTGCTGCAAGCTAGAAAGCGGCTGCTCCAGATGGGTGCCCAACAGCCA
>JACXUQ010000265.1 GCA_014763835.1 Thiotrichales bacterium | reverse complement strand
TCAATCATAAAATGCGGATACCCAATATTTTAAACAGGCCGGGTGCTGGCCCAGCTAAGTAATCGGCACGGCACTTTTATCAATGACCTTGCGCAACACAAAACTGGTGTGTACGCCGCTGACGCCTTCGATTTGCGTGACATGATTCAACAGCAGATCCTGATAGGTCTCCAAATCCTTCACCACCACTTTCAGTTGATAATCGGCGGTCTGGCCGGTGAGCAGCAGACACTCCAGCACATTCGGCAGGTCGCGTACTGCCTTTTCAAACTGGTTAAACCGTTCCTGGGTGTGCTTGTCCATGGAGATATGAATCAGCGCCATCAGATCCAATCCGAGCTTTTTGGCATCCAGCAGCGCGCGGTAGCCGACGATCACGCCCGATTCCTCTAGGGCTTTGAAGCGCCGTAAACAGGCGGAAGGGGACAGCCCGATCTGGTCGGCGATCTCCTGATTGGTGAGGCGGCCGTTTTCCTGCAGCGCGTTTAAAATCGCTTTGTCGTAATGATCTAAATTCATAATGGGATTTTTTGAAATATAATTTCTATAAATATTAATATTTTGAAATTATATTGTTAATTTATTATTTTTAATAGATTACATTGCAATAAAATTTCCAGAGTCAGGGATTACAATACGCTCAATATAAAGTCTTTTAAAGAGAGTGTTATCCATGTCTTTCAATCCCGCCAAATACCGCCGTACGCCGACGCCTGCATTGCCGAACCGTCAGTGGCCCAACCGTTTTCTGACTAAAGCGCCGTTGTGGGTCAGTGTGGATCTGCGCGACGGCAATCAGGCCTTGGCCAATCCGATGACGGTAGAGCAGAAACTGGCCTTGTGGCATCAATTGGTGAAGATGGGATTCAAAACCATCGAAATCGGCTTCCCGTCGGCCAGCCAGCCGGAATTTGATTTTACCCGCCGTTTGATCGAAGAGAATCTGATCCCCGAGGATGTCACGGTACAGGTATTGGTGCAGGCGCGCGAGCACTTGATTGCGCGTACCTATGAGGCCTTGCAGGGGGTGAAAAAAGCGGTGATTCACGTTTACAACACCACCTCAATCGTGCAGCGCGATAACGTCTTTGAGAAGAGCAAAGACGAAATCAAGGCGATGGCGGTGCAGGGCGCCAAATGGGTGCAGGAATACGCGGTTAAAGCGTCTGTAACCAATCCGCAAGCAGAGTGGGTGTTCCAGTATTCGCCGGAAAGCTTCTCGCAGACCGAAACCGACTATGCGGTGGAGGTCTGTGAGGCAGTGATGGAAGTTTGGCAACCGACTGTTGAAAACAAGTGTATTTTGAATCTGCCGGCCACGGTGGAGAGCACCTCACCTAACCGTTTTGCCGATCAGGTGGAGTATTTCATCGCCCATTTGAAAAACCGCGAAGCGGCGTTGATCTCCATTCATACCCACAACGACCGCGGTTGTGCGGTAGCGGCTGCCGAACTGGCGCTGTTGGCCGGTGCCGACCGTATCGAAGGCACCCTGTTGGGCAATGGTGAGCGTACCGGTAATATGGATATCATCACCTTGGCGATGAATCTTTACAGCGAAGGGATTGATCCCGGTCTGGATCTGTCGCAGCCACAAAACTGGCTGCCGGTGGTGGAAGAAGTCACGCAGATCAAAACCCATCCGCGTCATCCGTGGGTGGGCGAGGTGGTGTATACCGCCTATTCCGGCAGCCATCAGGATGCGATCCGCAAGTGTCTGTTGAAGCAGCAGGCCGATGCGCCTTGGAATGTGGCCTATCTGCCGATCGATCCGAAAGATCTGGGGCGCGATTACGAGGCGATTATCCGTGTCAATAGCCAGTCGGGCAAAGCCGGTTCGGCGTTTGTGCTGGCGCAGGAATACGGGTTGAATCTGCCCAAATGGGTGCAGTTGGATTTTGCGCCGGTGGCGCAGAAACTGGCCGAAGAGAAGGGCGGTGTCGTCAGTCATCGCGACCTGTTCAGCGCCTTTGCCGAACACTACGGGTTGCATGAGTCGGTCATGTCGCTGGATCATTATCAGTTGGATCGCGTGAATGGCAAGGACGAGCAGCTCACGCTGGAGGTCAATGGCGAAAAATGGCAGGGTATTGGTAACGGCACTTTGAGCGCGTTATGCGATGCCTGGCAGCAACGCAGCGGGCAGAGTGTGGATGTAATCGATTATGCCGAACACGCGCTGCATACGGTGGAAATGCCGGCTGCGCAAGGCAAAAACGCGAAGGCGATTGCTTATGTGTATTTGCAAGGCGAGCAGGGTAAGCGCGTCAGCGTCGCTTTGGCGGAAGATACCGTCAGTGCGATGTTGCAGGCGTTGTTGAAAGGCTTAAATTAAGGTTTTGCCGATCAGCCGATACCTGGCCTGTTGAGAATTTTTTGGCCAATTTTAGGCATAAAAAAACCGCCAAACTTGAGAGTAATGGCGGTTTTTTTTATTGTAAGCTGAGAGCTTTGCATGAGTGGGGCGCGAGAGAAAAATGAGGAAAAAATTGGCTGATTGTGGCGGAAAACGCAGCTAATAGCTGGCTATTAGCAAGTTTTTCAACAAAAATCAGA
>JACXUQ010000264.1 GCA_014763835.1 Thiotrichales bacterium | reverse complement strand
CTGCCGGGTTTTTTATTGTCTTTGGAAAAGAGCAGGAATTAACAGCCGCTCCACAGTCCGCCAAGGATCACGTTGCGTTTGGCGCCGGTAATATCGGTCAATGCTACGGTCTGGTTGTGGATACGCTGACGGGCCAACCAGGCGCACATCATCGCTTCCACCGCATTGGGATGAATATTCACGCTTAAGCTGCTCGCTACGTTTAAAGAGGGTAGATGCTTTTGCAGGCGTGCGAGCAGGTCGGAATTGTAGGCGCCACCGCCGACGACCCAGAGGTCGCCTTGAGAACCCCCAAGTTGATTGACCGCAAGAGCGACACTTGCTGCAGTGAATTCGCTCAGCGTAGCGAGCAGGTCTTGCGGGGCAATCTCTGTATTTTGCAGTTGTGCGTCCAGCCAGGCGATATTGAAAGTATCTCGTCCCGTGCTTTTGGGATAGGGTGCTTGCAGATAGGGATGCATTAACAGGGTTTGCAGCAACGCTTGATTGACGCGGCCGGTTGCGGCGATATCCCCATTGCGATCGTATTCACAGTTGAAATGATGCTGACAGATTTCATCCATCAAGGCATTGCCCGTTCCTGTGTCAAAGCCGGATACCCTTTTTTCTGCCGCGTTTAGGTAGCTGATATTGGCAATGCCGCCGATATTGAGCACGTAGCAGGCGCTTTTCGGTTGGAACAGCGCCTGGTGAAATACCGGAGCCAAAGGCGCGCCTTGTCCGCCGACCGCCAAATCGTCGATGCGGAAATCGGCTACCGTGTCGATGCCGGTTTGTTTGGCAATAAAGGCGGGGTGGCCGATTTGCAGGCTCATCGGCACCTGTGGCGCATGGTAAATCGTCTGGCCGTGACTGCCGATGGCGCGTATTTGCTCTGCGCTTACGGCATTTTCTTGCAGTAAAGCAAGGCTTGCATGGCTGAACGCCTCGGCCACGGCAAATTCCAGTTCGCACAGTTTTTGCAGGCTGATTTGGGGGGTCGTGTTGAGTGCAAGCAGGGCTTTACGCAGAGCGGGGTCAAGCGGATATTCGCGGTAGCTCTGCAGCGAAATGTGCTCGCCTTGTATGCGGACTAAAGCCGCATCGATGCCGTCGGCACTCGTGCCCGACATCAGACCGATATACAGTTCCGGTTGAGATTCGGCGCTGGAGGTGTTCGAGGTCTTCACGGCTTACTCGAAGCGTGCCATTTGCAGTTCGGGAGAGAAACGGTTCAATTGACTCAACATCAGCGTCGTCTGCTTTTTGAAGGCAGCCTGGTATTTTTTATCGACCGGCTTGGCCGCAGGGAAGGCCATTTTCAATGGGTCCTGATGCACGCCGTTAATGCGGAATTCGTAATGCAGGTGCGGGCCGGTGGCCAGGCCGGTTTTGCCGATATAACCGATGACATCGCCCTGTCTGACGTGGTCACCCTGCTTGAATTTGCCAAAGCGCGACATATGGCCGTAAACCGTCATGTATTTGCCGGCATGTTGTACCTTGATATAGTTGCCGTAGCCGTTGCCCCAGCCGCGGAACACGATTTTGCCGTTGCCGGTGACGTGAATCGGGGTGCCGGTCGGCCCGCCGTAATCCACACCGCGGTGGGCGCGCCATTTCTGCAGTACCGGATGGAAGCGCATCGGTTTGAATTTGGAGGTGATGCGTACATAGTCGACCGGGTTGCGCAGAAAGGCTTTCTTGAGGTTTTTACCTTCTTCGTTGAAATAACCGATGGTTTCGTCGCCGTCTTTCAGCAAAAAGGCGTTGTGGGTTTCCTGACGGTTATAGGTCGTGACTTGTGCGGCGATGATATCGCCGTCGCCGATGTATTCGTTGTTGAGGTATTTGGCTTCATAAATCACCTTGAAGGTGTCGCCCTCACGGAATTCACGGATAAAGTCGATGTCCCACGCGAAAATGTCCGCCAGATTCATGATGGTTTTGGCACTCAACCCGGCGTTTTGGCCATCGAGATAGAAGGAGTTGGTGATGACGCCGGTGGCGACCTCCATGCGCGTATCGACCTGCTCTTCAATGGTTTCGATCTGGTAGTCATCGCCCTGTTTCTGCAGTTCGTAACGCAGTGTCTTGCTTTTGGGGTAGAGGATTTTCTGCAGGTTGGCGTGTTTGTCCACCCAGATGGTCAGGGTATCGCCGGCGCGCAGGTTGGTGAGCAGGTCACTGTTTTTGAGCTGACCGATCTGGTAGGTCACGCTCGCCGGAATGTTGACGCTTGCCAAAGCCCCGCCCAAGGAGCCGTTCTGCGGGATTTTAACGGTATGCTCCTGCCATTCTTCTTGAGAAAAACGGGTGATGTCTGCCGGTTTTTTAGTGTTGGTCAGAGAGGGGGGGGCGGGAGGCAGAGGAAGCGTGGTGCGTTCCGGTGTGAGGTTGGCCGTCGAGTTGTGCGGTGCGAACAGGGTCAGGCCAAACAAGCCGAGTGACAGCAGGCTTAACCAGGAAAATTTAGAACGTAGCAAAGGAGTTTTCATAAGCACGGGCTTTGTTTTAACGCTCCAAATTATACCTGATTCCGGCCCACAACGCGAAGCGTGATACGTAAACCGAAGTCGGTAGGTT
>JACXUQ010000263.1 GCA_014763835.1 Thiotrichales bacterium | reverse complement strand
GGTTTTAACATGAAAATCGTCTCCTTTAACGTCAACAGCGTCCGCCTGCGTCTGCACCAATTGCAGGCGCTGATTGAACAAGTATCGCCGGATATTATCGGTCTGCAGGAAACCAAAGTGCAGGACCATGAATTTCCGCTGGCGGAAATCAACGCCATGGGCTATCACGCCGAATTCATGGGACAGAAAACCCATTACGGCGTTGCCCTGCTGTATAAAAAGGAACTGCCGCTGCAAGCCATACAGAAAGGCTGGCATCACGACGGCGACGATTCGCAGAAACGCATGATTATCGGCGATTTCACCGCGCCCGACGGCTCGACGCTGCGCGTGGTGAACGGCTATTTCCCGCAAGGCGAAAACCGCGACCATCCGGTCAAATTCCCGGCCAAAGCCAAATTCTACGCCGACCTGATGGAGTATCTGCAAACCCAGTGTGACCCCAGTCAGAATCT
Organism: Thiotrichales bacterium; assembly: GCA_014763835.1. GTDB lineage: Bacteria > Pseudomonadota > Gammaproteobacteria > Thiomicrospirales > Thiomicrospiraceae > Thiomicrorhabdus. The sequence continues at coordinate 2,124 of JACXUQ010000263.1, read as the reverse complement.
GGTGGTCATGGGTGACTTCAATATCTCGCCGCAGGACATCGATATCGGCATCGGCGAAGACAACCGCAAGCGCTGGCTGCGCGACGGCAAGACCAGCTTCCTGCCGGAAGAGCGCGAGTGGTGGAGCAACCTCCTTAACTGGGGCTTGAAAGACACCTTCCGTACGGTGCATCCGGATGTCAACGACATCTTCAGCTGGTTCGACTATCGCTCCAAGGGCTTTGAACGCGAACCGCGCCGCGGCCTGCGCATCGACACGATTCTGGCTACCGGGCCACTTAATGCCAAAGCAGTAGCCAGCGAAGTGAGCTACGCCGTGCGCGCCATGGAAAAACCGTCCGACCACGCCCCGGTATGGACCGAATTTAACCTTTAAACCTGAACATTGAACCGTAAACGGAAACCGCATGAGCCAAGTCCACACCCTTAAAATCGTTCATCTGGAGCACTACACGGCCGACATTATCCGCCTGTTGATGCGCCCGGATTTCCCGGTTATCTATGCAGCCGGGCAGTACATTATGCTCGGCTTTGACCAGAACGACCTCAAGCCGTTTTCCATCGCCGGCGCGCCGCGCGAAGACGGTCTGATTGAATGCCATATCCGCAAGCACGACGACAATCCATGGATGCGACGCCTATTTGCCGTAGCGGTCGGCGATATGCTTGTCATGCAGGGCCCCAAAGACCAGATGCAGTGGCACGAACCGCACCAGCCGGTGATTTTTGTGGCCGGCGGCACCGGTTTTGCCCCGCTGAAAGCCCTGCTGGAGGAGCACCTGCGCCATCATACAGAAGTGCCGTTGCATTTCTACTGGGGCGCACGTCAGGCTAAAGAGCTCTACATGCACGAGGCGATGCTGGATCTGGAACGCCAGCACCCCAACCTGGTCTATGTACCGGTGGTGTCCGAAACCGACCCGAGCTGGCATGGGTTAACCGGCCTGGTGCATCATCAGGTGCTCAAAGACTACCCGTCCTTGGCGCATAAAACCGTCTATCTGTGCGGCCCTTGGGCAATGGTGCAAACCGCCAAAGCGGATTTTGCCGCCGCCGGTCTGGCGGAGGGCGCGTGTTTCGCCTGAGTGCCGGGCTGCTCCCGGCGGCGGTGGCTCTAAACCTGTTGCTGGGATCAACCGCCCTGTTGGCCGCCGATACCGACCAGGCGGCGACCGCAGGTAAAATCGCACCTCAGGACTTGACTGAAGTCGTTCCCAGCGGCTTCAATATCTGCGCGCACAATATGCTCATTAACGGTGCCGACACCTTGACGCTTGGCGAAATCCGCCAGCAATGCGCCCAGGCCAAAGTACCCGAACAACCGCTCTCCAAACGCACCCTGAGTGAAACCCTGACCGAAAAAAACCCTTTTGTGCTTACCCCGCACCGCTTGAATTACGCGATTTTCGGCCACTACGGGCAAGTCAACGCCGCCCCGTTTGAACAGGCTTCGCAAAAGCAGCTGCATTACCAAGACATGGAAATGCAGTTTCAGCTGAGTTTTAAATTCCCGCTTGCTAAAAAGGTGATTTACGACACCTTCGACATCTATGCGGCCTATACCAACCGTTCATTCTGGCAGTTCTTCGACGACAAGGACTCCATTCCGTTTAGAGAGACCAATCACGAACCGGAAATCTGGGCGGAGTTCCACGCCGATCTCGATTTCTTCGATTTCAATCTGCACAAAGTGCTGATCGGCCTGAATCACCAATCCAACGGTCAGTCAGGCACCGTCTCACGCGGCTGGAACCGCCTGTTTGTGCAAGGCCTGTTTCAGCGGCCCGAGGGCTATCTGAGCTTTAAAACCTGGCAGCGCTTTGATGAAAAAGACGCCTACGACAACAGTTTCGACTACGCCAAGTATCTGGGGGACTATGAAATAGAGCTGGGCTATCGCATCAGACAGCACACGCTGGGATTAACCGTGCGTAACCGTTACCTCATCAACCCTTACGGCGCCGTGCAGCTGGATTACACCTATCCGCTCAGCAAACGTCTCAAGGGTTATGTACAATGGTTTAACGGCTATGGCGACAGCCTCATTGATATGGATTTTCATCACAATAAGATAGGTATCGGTATCGTACTGGCCGATCGCATTTAACACGCTTATCTTGGGAA
>JACXUQ010000262.1 GCA_014763835.1 Thiotrichales bacterium | reverse complement strand
ATTGCCGCTTCAGCCAGCTCTGCATCGGCATAGATGGATTTTAGAGGTGCGTTAATCGTGCACTCATTCTTCAAATCATCTAATGCCATTTTCTACTCTGCCCGTCTTTAAGCCTTAATTTCCGCCAGCAAATCCACCAGTTCCTGATTATTGATCTTGGTCTTATAGTGAATCTCCAAGCCGTTATCTAACGCCTTTAAATCCCTAAAAAACGCTTGGGCGGCATTGATTTTAATGGCTTCATTAGGTGATATTTCACCTTCTAAATCATAGCCCTTGGTTTCCACCACCATATACAAGGTCTTTTTACCACTCTGGTTGACCACATAACCAAAGTCGGGATTGTAAGTACCATTGGGCACGGGGATTTTGACCTTAGGAAGTTTGGCAAACACAGTAATGCTGGTATCGGTCGATTGTGCAATGGTGAGCTCTTCAATCTCGCTATCCACTTCAATAAAAGTCTCGTCGTACAACGACTTCTGGCAAACCGTCGGCAATGCAGAAATATCAAAATCATCACGTCCACAACTGCCTTTATTGATAAAGTCCAACACACTGCCATCGGCGTGCGTCAGGCTCGTGGCTTTAGCGCGAATCTCTTTAATGTCATAACTGATTTTATTGACAATCAATGCATACATCTCACGCATAATAATCGCCTTGAGTTGCGCCAGTGCCTGATTCTCATTACGCGCAATCATGGCAAATTGCGCTTGCGGCATGGCTTTTAAAATGGCCGCCACGGTTTTAAAACTCAGTTGTGTGGCATTGGCCAAAGCGCGCACAAATTCATACAGATTAAATACCGCTTGATAATCCAATGCCTTGTAAGTCGAAGTCACCTCGGCAACGCCGCTTTCCACCGCCTGATGGCGCGTGGTTTGAATCTGAATCTGCCCCACTTTAAACTCGGCAGCAATCGCCTTGTTGACCACGGCAATAAAATCATCCGAATCCAAATCAAATTTCAACTGCGCATCACGGTTTAAGTTATCCCACAGGGTTTTAAAGTGCTGATTGAACTTATCGCTGTTGACCTTAATCACCTTGGGCGCTTTGCGGGTTTTATCTTTGGCGCGCACTTTGGTCTCGGTCATAAACACATCATTAAAGAAGTCGGCTAGGGCTTTGGCATCAAACTCTTTGACTTTTTTGTGCTCGGCAACCGCCGTTAAAATGCCTTGCCAAGCGGCTTTAAACTGGGTTTTATTGGCAACAATGTGCGCTTTGTCGTTATCGTCCAATGCCACCAAATCCAAGTCTTCCAAAACATCAATCACCGCATCAGCCTGGCGGGTAGAAGGCACCACCTTTTGCGCCACCAGCAAATTGGCATCAAACACCATCTCACGGATGGCAAGACTTTTGGCGGCAATTTCATCCTGAATCGCCTTCACAAAATCACCTTCGGTGGAGGGCACAATCACATTCAGTTCATTCACAAAATCAAACTCGTCGTGCTCGGTGGTGATACGCTGACCGGTTTGATCCACCGCCAAGCGCAGCCCGCGGCCAATTTGTTGCAACTTGGTGATTTTGGAAGTGCTCGGCGCAAGTTTGCACAGGGTAAAAATATTGGGGTTATCCCAGCCTTCTTGCAGCGCCCACATGGAGAAAATAAAGCGTAAATCAGTATCAAACGACAGCAGCTTTTCTTTTTGGTTGAGGATTAAATCAATCTCATCCTGCAAGTCTTTGTCTTTATTGGACTTGGCAAAATAACCCTGATGCACCTTGCCCACTTCATTGTGCGTGCGCTCCAGATAAGCGCGGTAGGCAGGCGATAAATCATCCTTTGCCAATACAAACGCCAATTGCTCGGCATAGATTTTTTCAAACTTTTGCACCAACACGCCCGGCTCACCGCTATCCAACAGATATTTACTCACCGAATCGATAAAAAACAGGGTCAGCGCTTTAATGCCTAAATCAAACAAGCGACCTTCGCGCTCAAAATGGGTTTGCACGGTTTGGCGAATGATTTCTGTTTGGATTTCGTCCAGCAACATGCCGTAAGAGCTGGCGTTGTCTTCACCCAAGGGCAAACTAAAGCCATTGGTAAACACCACCTCAGACTTACTAATCAGCTCCACCACATAACCGTTTAAATAATCGATAGCGGTTTTCTCGCCTAGGTTATCGCCTTTTTTCAACCCGGCCTGCTGAGTTTTTGAAGCGATATCCTTGTACAAAATCTGCGCCACATAATCGGCTTGTTTGGCCCCTTTCACCTCTTTGAGCACCAGAGAATGCGCATCCACCTGCTCATTGCCAATCGTGTCCACGGTGATGCTTTTGACCAAGCCTTTTTTAAAGGCGGTGACACTGTCGAGCGTATAAATTAAGTTTTGAAAGGCATCATTTTTAAAAGTCGCGCCAAAGCGCAGCGTAAACAGCGGCTGGAATTTGTCGATATTCTGCGCGGTATTTTTGCCTTCAAAGCGGTGCGGCTCGTCAATAATAATCACTGGACGCAGCGCCGCAATCGCCTGCATATAACTGGTGGCGCGGCCGTTAATGCCCGGCAAACCCTGCTCCACCGCTTTTTTATGAATCACATTACTGGCTTTATTAAAGGCCTGATAGGTCGAAATCAT
>JACXUQ010000261.1 GCA_014763835.1 Thiotrichales bacterium | reverse complement strand
CCGGAGGCCTTTGCGGCAGGCGAGTGTTATTTTCCGGAAGAGATGGCCGAGCGAGAATACTATCAGCCGGTGGAGCGCGGTCTGGAAATCAAGATTGCCGCCAAGCTGGCGCATTTGCGTGAATTGAATGCCCATGCCATTTTTAAGCGTCGGGACGAGCATTAAGCGTTTGAATGAGAAGGGGAAGTCATGTTGGGTATGACAGGATTGGGTTGGACGGCGATTGCGGCAGGCGGTGCCTTGGGAGCGGTGTCGCGCTTTGCCATGTCGCATCAGGTCTATCAGTGGTTGGGGCGTGATTTTGCCTGGGGAACCCTGTCGGTCAATGTGCTCGGTTCGTTTTTAATGGGATTTTTGGCCGTGTTGTTGGTGGATAAATTGGGCGCTTCCAACGAGTGGCGCGCCTTTTTTATGGTGGGCTTTTTAGGCGCTTTTACGACCTTTTCGACTTTCTCGTTTGAAACCCTGCAGTATTTGCAGGTGGGTGAGCTTTCCAAAGCGGTGCTTAATATGGCGGTGAGTTTTATCGCCTGTTTGCTGGCGGTGTGGTTGGGCTTTGTGGCCGCCAGACAGTGGATGCTGTAAAGCCGGATGAATGCCATCCCTGTTTTGATGTTAGAATAGTCGCCAAATTTTTTCAGTATTAACTCAGTATCAACTTTAGAGAATCAGCATGTTAGACGCCAAGCTATTAAGAACTGAATTGCAAACTGTTGCGCAAAGATTGCAGACCCGCGGGTTTGCGTTGGATGTCGTTCGCATTGAGGCTTTGGAAGCCCAGCGTAAGGCGTTGCAGACCAAAACCCAGGATTTACAGGCAGAGCGTAACAGCCGTTCCAAAGAGATCGGTAAAGCCAAAGCCCAGGGGCAGGACATTGCACCTTTGTTGGTAGCGGTAGAAGATTTGGGGGCGCAACTGGAGGCGGCCAAGCAGGCGTCTGACGAAGTGCAGGCAACACTGGAAGAGTTGTATGCCGGCATCCCTAATCTGCCGCATGCGTCTACGCCGGTGGGTAAAGATGAAGAAGACAATGTCGAAATGCGCAAGTGGGGAACGCCACGCCAGTTCGATTTTGAGGTCAAGGACCATGTTGATCTGATGGAAGCGCGCGGCTGGTATGATAACGATGCGGCGGTTAAGATCGCCTCGTCGCGTTTTTCGGTTCTGAAAGGGCCGGTGGCCAAGCTGCAGCGTGCGTTGATACAGTTTATGCTGGATACGCATGCGGAAAGCGGTTATGAAGAGGTCTATGTGCCTTATCTGGTGAACCAGCACAGTTTGCGCGGCACCGGTCAGCTACCCAAGTTTGAACAGGATCTGTATAAGCTCGGCAAACACGAGGAGCATGACACCAATGACCGCGACATGTATCTGATTCCGACCGCTGAAGTGCCGATTACCAATTTGTTCCGTGATGAAATTGTGGAAGAGTCGCAATTACCGATTCGTTTGGCTGGGCACACGCCGTGTTTCCGTTCGGAAGCGGGTTCTTACGGACGTGATACCAAAGGCTTGATCCGTCAGCACCAGTTCGAGAAGGTCGAGATGGTATTGATTGCCCATCCGGAAAAATCCTATGAATTGTTGGAAGAGTTGACGCAGCAGGCGGAGAAGGTTTTGCAGAAGCTGGAACTGCCTTACCGTGTAATGTCGTTGTGCAGCGGCGATATCGGCTTTTCATCGGCCAAAACCTACGATTTGGAAGTGTGGTTGCCGGGCCAGCAGGCGTACCGCGAAATCTCCTCTTGCTCAAACTTTGAAGACTTTCAGGCACGCCGCCTGATGGCGCGTTACCGTTCGGGGCAGGACAAGCCTCAGTTGGTGCATACGCTGAACGGTTCCGGTCTGGCGGTGGGGCGTACTTTGGTGGCGGTACTGGAAAACTACCAGAATAGCGATGGCACCATTACCGTTCCGGCGGCTTTAAGACCGTATCTGGGTGGAGCAGAAGTCCTGTAAACAGATTTTAGTCAATCGCTTAAAGTCTGATGAACCCGGCCTGTTGAAAACTCAGCAGGTCGGGTTTTTAGTTTTTTGATGGCTTATCATTGAATACATACAGCACTGCGTTGAGATTGTGGATGCGCCTGTCGACAACCTCTATCCCTTCTTGTTGCAGCAGCGCGATTTTGGCCGCTTCTCCCGATGCATAACCACCGACTTCACCATTGCTTTTAACCACGCGGTGGCAAGGTACCCTCACTAAGTCGGGGTTTTTAGAGAGAATCTGGCCAATCGCCTGATAGGCTTGGGTATCGAGCGCTTCAGCAAGCAGCTTGTAAGTGGTAACCTTGCCGGCGGGAATGTTTTTTAAAAGCGCATAACAACGTTGCGGCAGGTCTGTTCGGGTTTTCATGGCGGCGATGTTCCTGCACAAATGGGTTGGTTCATGGGTTTATTGTTGATTTTAGAGGCTGAAAGAAAATTTTCAAAAATATCGCAAAAAATCCCGTCGGGATGCTTGCAAAATTAGGCTGACCCTCTATAATACGCCACATCAAACAAAGGTGGACTGGCTGAGTGGTTGAAGGCGGCGGTCTTGAAAACCGTTGTAGGTTAATAGCCTACCTGGGGTTCGAATCCCTAGTCCACCGCCATTAT
>JACXUQ010000260.1 GCA_014763835.1 Thiotrichales bacterium | reverse complement strand
CGCGATATGGTCTATTACCAGTCGTTATTGCCTTGGTTAAAACTGATTTTGAATCAGTACAGTCCGTTTGCCGTAAAAGGTGAACAGGCCGGTATTTCGTTTTTGTTTCCGATGGAAAAGGTGTTTGAGTCTTATGTGGCCAAACAGCTCCAACTGGCTTTGCCGAACGGTTATTCGTTGAGAACACAGTTGAGCCATGTGCATTTGGCGCATCAGTCCACTACCCAGCAAAAGGCGTTTTTATTAAAGCCCGATTTAGCGATTTATTATGGTCAAGAATGTGTGGCGATTTTGGATACCAAATGGAAGCTGGTTGATGCCAATCTTACTTACGATAACGGCAATCCTGATCCGAAAGCCGGTATTAGCCAGGCGGATATGTATCAGCTTTATGCCTATGGTCACAAGTATCTCAATGGTGTCGGGCGCTTGTTTTTAATTTATCCACAGTGGGCGCAATTTAATGCAAACAAGCCGGTACCTTCATTTGAGTTTAATGACGATTTAACCCTAGATGTTTTGCCGTTTGATTTGGAAAGTGGCCGCCTGGAAATTAACCTAGCCGTGAATGGGTTCGGGCAATTGGCTGATTAGCCTTCATAAATCAAAGAGTAATGTACGTTATGAACGTCTGGTTTTTATTGGGGTTGGCGATTGTGGTGGAGGTAATTGGCACCACGGCGTTGAAGATGAGTGACGGTTTTAGCAAACCGTGGCCGGTGTTGTTGGTGGCGCTGTGTTACGGCTTGGCGTTTTATCTGTTGGCGTTGACCTTGAAGCAGATACCGGTGGGCGTGGCTTATGCGATTTGGTCGGGGGCGGGCATTGCGTTGATTACGTTAATTGGCTGGGTCATGTTTGCGCAGAAACTCGATTGGGCGGCGCTGTTAGGGATTGCGTTGATTATAAGCGGTGTGGTGGTGTTGCAGGTGTTTTCAAAGGCGTTGGGGCAATGACCGCATTATGGCTGCCCGGTGCCTTGTTTGCGGCCACCTTGGCGCTGGTGATCTGGCAGCCGCGCGGGCTTAAAATCGGCACTTCGGCGGTGTTGGGGGCGATGCTGGCATTGCTGCTCGGCTTGGTGAGTTTGGCGGATGTGTGGCAGGTGACACAGATTGTGTGGGATGCCACCCTGGCGTTTATCGGCATTATTGTGATTTCGATGGTGTTGGATGAGCTGGGGTTTTTTGAGTGGGCGGCCATTAAAATGGCGCACTGGTCAAGCGGCAACGGCCATCTGATGTTTATCTATACTTTGCTGTTGGGTGCGCTGGTGGCGGCGTTTTTTGCCAATGACGGCGCGGCCTTGATTCTCACGCCGATTATTCTGGCCAAAATGCGTCTGTTGCAACTCAATTTAAAATCGCTCCTGGCGTTTGCGCTGGCGGCAGGTTTTATCAGCGATGCGGCGAGTCTGCCGTTTGTGTTTTCCAACCTCACCAATATCGTCACCGTTAATTATTTTGACATCGGCTTTTGGGCGTATGCGCAGGTGATGTGGCTGCCCAATCTGGTGGCCGTGGCAGTCAGCGTACTGTTGCTGTGGGGGCTGTTTTACCGCGACCTTCCCAAACGCATTGATTTAAGTCAGCTTAAACCTGCGAAAGAGGCGATTAAGCATCCGGCCATGTTCCGCTGGAGCCTGCTGGTATTGCTGCTGATTTTTGTGGGCATGGGTTGGGGCGACACCTACGGCTTGCCCATCAGCCTTTTTGCTTTGGGCGGCGCGTTGGTCTTGCTGTTAATGGGACACTACTTTGGCACCTGTAAGGCGTGGCTGACATTGAAAATTGCGCCTTGGCAGATTGTGTGGTTTAGCATCGGGTTGTATGTGGTGGTGTGGGGTTTGAAAAACGCCGGACTGACCGATTGGCTGGCGTTGAGCCTCCATTATTTTGCCGCCTGGGGGAGTACCGCGCAGATTGTCGCCACCGGGTTTTTGGCGGCGGTGTTGAGCGCGCTGATGAATAATCTGCCCACGGTGATGGTGATGGATATTGCCATTGCGCAAACTCAACAGGCCGGGCAGGCGGCGTTGGCGTATGCCAATATTATCGGCAGTAATCTGGGGCCTAAAATGACGCCGTGGGGCTCGCTGGCGACCCTGCTTTGGCTGCACGTCCTCATGCAAAAAGGCGTGGCGATCAGCTGGCGCCAATATATGCTCTATGGCGTGTTGCTGACGCCGCCAGTGCTGTTGGTCACGCTCTTGGCGCTGGCGTGGTCAATGTGACTCAAGTTCAAGCACAAGCGGTGCGTATTAACCAATTCTTTAGCCGCGCCGGGATCTGTTCGCGCCGCCAGGCGGACCGCTGGATTGCGGCCGGTCGCGTGCAGGTGAACGGCGAAACGGCCAGCCTGGGGATGACGGTTACTGAGGCCGATAGCATTCTGCTCGATGGTCAACCCATACAAGCCACCGTTGAACCGGTTTATCTGCTCTATCACAAGCCGGTTGGGGTCGTCTGCACCCATGATCCGGCGGTTAAACACAATCTGGTTTCGGCGCTGGACTATTCCGAACGGGTATTTGCCGTGGGCCGTTTGGATAAGGAGTCCGAAGGTTTGATGCTGCTGACCAACCAGGGCGAGATCGTCAACCG
>JACXUQ010000259.1 GCA_014763835.1 Thiotrichales bacterium | reverse complement strand
GATATGACGACGGAATTATCCGTGCAGGGTCATGCCGCGAATTTGCAGCAGGCGGCCTCGGCCATGCCGGGGTGGTTGTCGACCACGCCGGAGCAGGTGGACGGACGCATCGCCTTCAGGCCGACCACGCCGGACCATTTGCCGATTGTGGGGGCCGTGGCCGATCCCGAGTGGCTGCAAAGCGCCTATTTGAGCCAGTCGCACACGCATGCGGTGTACCGTTATGCGCCGCAGCGCTATCTACCCGGCCTGTTCGTTTCCAACGGGCACGGGCCGCGCGGTCTGATGTCGGTCTTTCTGGCGGCGGAAGTGCTGGCGGCGGAGATTTTGGGAGAGGCGTTGCCGATGTCATTGTCGTTGTATCGCGCCACCCATCCGGCGCGCTTTGCGATTCGCCAATGGCGCAGCGGCAAGGCGGGTTAAAATGCGCTTAGGCGGTGATTATTCTGAATAAAATGGTATGATGAACCGCACTAAGTAGTGGGCCTTATGGGAGGAGAAGAGGTGAAGTTGCCAAAGAGGCTTCAGCAGCTGTTGATGTGTGGTGTGTGCTTTGGAGCAATGGGGCTGGTAGGCTGTGCGACCAATGTGCCTGATTCTGCCAGTGAGCTACCGGTTGTGCAGGAGGCGCAGGGAGTTTCCTATGGTTTTGCCGAGGTATCCTTGATTGAGCATCCCGAACAGGCATTGGCGATGGCGACCGAACAAGCGCAACAGCAGGTGCTTGCGCGTCTGAACCAGCCGTTTTCTGGACCTGTATATCACTCTCAGCTGGAGCGCCAGCTGCGTGAAAAAGCGCAGGCGCGTTTGCCGCAGTGGTCTTTGCCGGCGCCGGAGGTGGTTTCCAGTCGCGTCGACGATAAAAAAGGCCTGGTGACAGTGGAGGTAGCGCTGGCCCATGCGCCGTTGCTGCAACAGATTGAGCAGAAGATGGACGAGCTCAATCAGCAATTGATGGCGTACCGTTTTATGGCGCAATCGGGCAGCCGTTTTGAGCAGCTCAAGCAGCTGGCGCCGGCGCTGCCGTTGGTGGAAGCCTATAAATTCTGGCAAGGCTGGCAGCAGCGTTTGCAGCCGGATTTGAACGGGCAGAACAGTATCGCCGCGATTTTGGACCGACGCTTTACCGTGTTATGCCAGCAGTTCTCGGTTGTCATTAATCCTCTGGTGAAAGAGGCGCAGGATTATGAACAGCCCTTTATGCAGGCTTTGCGCGAGCATGGCATAGAGGTGAGTGCCAAAGGGCCTGATCTGCATTTTGAATATGATATTGAATTAACGGATGAGCGTTTTGCGGCGCCGCCGATGCAGATGCGCGCCAAGGTGGTGATTAAAAGCACCTTAGGGTTGCCGGTAACGCAGTGGCAAAGTGATGTGAGCGCGGGCAACGAATGGACTGAGGATTCCAAGCGTGCGGTGATCAAGGATTTGGCGATGCAGGTGTTTTCGCACCTGACGGAACTCTTAACGGAAGACGGGGCTTCAGGGGCTTCTTTGTAACAGGCTAAACGGCATCGGAACGGGGGATGCGTTATGTTAGGTAAGTTGATTATGCTTTTGTTGCTGGTCGCTTTGATCGCGTTGGCGGTGATGTTTGACTGGTTTGGCAGCCGCGAATTGGCGCTGCAGGGATTGGACGGCGGCAAGGTAGCGGTCGAGAAGCTTTCCGAGGTGGGAGACAGCATCAGCAATTTGCTGGAAACCATGCATCAGGACAAAGACAAACCCTAAACGGAATTTGCAGCATGAATGTGCAAAATCGTATCAGTCTGATTATTATCGGCGATGAAATCCTCTCGTCCAAACGTCAGGATAAACATCTGCAGCAGGCCAATGCACTGCTGAAGCCTCGCGGCTTGGCGGTCAGCCGGGTAACGATGCTGGGTGACGAGCCAGAACTGCTGACGCAGACCTTGCGTCATAGTTTTGCCGAAGGCGGCATTACCTTTTGTTTTGGCGGGATTGGCGCCACGCCCGATGACCGCACCCGTCAGTGCGCCGCCAAGGCGCTGAACCTGCCGTTGGCGCGCCATCCCGAGGCAGTGGCCGAAATTGAAGCGCAATTTGGCAGCGATGCCTATCCGCAGCGTATCCGCATGGCGGAGTATCCGCAAGGTGCGGCGATTATTCCCAATTTCTATAACCGTGTTCCCGGTTTCTCGATTCACCGTCACCATTTTATGCCGGGCTTTCCGATGATGGCCAAACCGATGATGGAGTGGGTTTTGAACACCTGTTATGCCGATTTGCGGCAGCCCGAGCGCGTGGAAAAAGCCTTGCGTCTGATCGACGGGCAGGAGTCCGAATGGGTGGTTTTCATGGAGGAATTTGAAAAGCGCTTTCCGGAATTGCGTCTTTTCAGCCTGCCAAGCATTGGCGAGGATGACCGTCGTACCATTGATCTGGGCGTGGAAGGGTTGCCGGATTTGGCACAGCAGGGATATGACGCTCTGGTGGCCGAGGCGGAACGCCGCAGCGCGCAATGGGTGGCGATTTAACCGATCCTAGGATGTTACTCTTTATGTTTACCTACAATGCCGGTACCCGGCCTGTTCAGTTTGAAATAGCATGATCGCAACCAGTTTGTCCCGTGATTGGGATGTGATTATTTTGGG
>JACXUQ010000258.1 GCA_014763835.1 Thiotrichales bacterium | reverse complement strand
CTCCAAAGTTTGCTTCTGCTGCTCCATGCGCGCCACCAGCAACTGGTTGGTTTCATGCAATTGCGCCACCTGGCTTTGCAATTGATTGATATGCTCAACCTGCCAATCGCTATTCGGACGGGTGTAGAACAACACCAGAACCACGCCGGCAAAAGCACCGCCCCATGCGAGGGTTTTTATCAAACCCACCGGCAGCTTGCGTTTTTCAGGCTGCGCGCCAGCGCGCTCTTCCTGCGGCTTATGGTCGGCGCGATTATGGGCACGGCGGCGCGCATTGGCTTGTGCCTGTGCATCAAGCTCCGCATCCGTCAGATTTTCCGCTTCGTCCTGTACCACTTCACCGTCGATTACACGGCGTTCCGCTCTGGGGGTCACCGGTTCGGTCATGACTGTTTCCTCTCGCTTGTGTCTGCCGCAAACCACTGCGGCCAATGCTGTTGGATGCAGGCGATAATGCCGGCATCGCTCTGGGTATCCACCACTTGAATATCACCTTGCCAACCCTGCGCTCGCGCCCAGTCTGCAATGCGTTTGCTGAACGTCACCAAAGGCTGCTGCAAAAGCCACGAATACCCGGCCTGTTGAGTTTTTTTAGCGCCATTTTCCGCCGTGCTCAACGCGCTCAAAAGTGCCTGCAAACCGGCCACACTACTCGCCAAAACCACAGGGTGGCGGCTTTCCTGGAAGTTTTGCCAGGTTTCCACACATAATTCACAGGGAACGCGTTGATACACCTCCCAGGCTGCAACCTCTGCACCGCGCTGTTGCAGGGTATCGGCAATCAGTTCACGGCCGTTCTGTCCTTTGATCAGCAGCACCTTTTTACCCTGCAAGCGTTGCAAATCCGGATGCGCCAGCAAGGCTTCGCTGTCGAAGCGGTTGTCATCGGCGCTTTGCAACGCCCAATCGCCGGCCGCTTTGACGGTAGCCCGGCCGATGGCAAAGCAGCGTTGCTGCGGCGCAGGCGTCCACACACGCCCCGCCTGCTGCAATGCCGCACGCAACCCCTGCACCGCATTGGCGCTGATAAAAATGACCCTATCAAACCGGATCAACTGCGCAAGTTTTTCAGCCGAAACCCCTTGAAACACCACTTTCAGGGTTGGACAGGGCAAGGCTTCGCCGCCCGCAGCCTGCGCCAGGGCTTGCAACGCCGCCGCCTGATGCGCCGGACGGGTATTCAGCAGCGTAAAAGCAGGAACGTCGGCCATATTTCCGGATACTTAATGCGCTTGGCCGTTGGCGTAAACTTCTGCCAGAATGGCCGCGGCGCCCTGCGCCAGCAGGTCTTCGGCAAGCTTCACGCCGAGCGCTTCCGCCTCATCGCGCGTACCGCTGATGCTCGCTTTCAGCAACGTCGAGCCGTCCAGACTGCCAACCAGACCGCGCATCGACAAGTTATTGCCATCCAATTCGGCAAACACGCCGATCGGCACCTGGCAACCGCCTTCCAGACGGTGGTTCATGGCACGTTCCGCACGGGTACGGATTTCGGTCTCTTCATGATTCAATACGCGGATAATCGCCAGCGTCTCTGTGTCTTTGGCAAAGTATTCGATGCCCAGCGTGCCTTGCGTCACCGCCGGCAAACACTGCTCGGGTGCGATTTCGTGACGGATGCGCTCATCCAGTCCCAAACGCTGCAAACCGGAAGTCGCTAGGACAATGGCGTCGTATTCGCCGGCGTCCAGTTTGCCCAAACGCGTGCCGACATTGCCGCGCAGATCGCGCACATCGAGATCAGGGCGCAGCGCCATCAACTGCGCTTTGCGGCGCAGGCTGGAGGTGCCCAGAACCGCGCCTTGCGGCAAGTCTTCAAAACGCGCGTAATGGTTGGAAACAAACGCATCGGTCGGCGCATGGCGCTCCAGAATCGCACCCAGCGCGAAGCCTTCAGGCAGTTCCATCGGCACGTCTTTCATGGAGTGCACGGCAATATCGGCCTCGCCCGCCATCATGCGGTCTTCGAGCTCCTTGGTGAACAACCCTTTGCCGCCGATTTTAGCCAAAGGCACATCGAGAATCTTGTCCCCCTTGGTGGACATGGGCAGCAGTTCGATTTGCAGGTCAGGATGGGCTTGTTGCAGTTGGGCTTTGACGAATTCGGCTTGCCAAAGGGCGAGAGGACTTTTACGCGTGGCGATACGCAGGGTTTTCTTCATAACGTTTCCCAAGGGATTCCAAAATTTGTGCGACGGCAACCAGCGCCGTCGTTTGAGTGTCGGTTTTTAAAAGTATTGAGCCATTTTACCGAAAACAGGGGCAAAGTTTTAGTTAAAATAAGCAGTTAAACACGCAATCATGCCAACTCCAGAGCGCACGGCGCCTGAAATGCGGCGTGATCTGCAAACCTGCCTTGACGAGGTTAGCCAAACGATGCAAACGGGACTTTCAACAGGCCGGGTGGAGGGCGTTCAGCGCCGATTCACCCCTCTATTCCGCCGTATGATCGCGGTAGGTCTGGCGCTTTTGTGGAGCCTCTCGGCCTGGGCGCAGAGCGACCGTCCGGCGGGTAGTCACGGCACCTTTCAGGAGTTGCAGGACTGCCAGACGCTCGGCCAGGAATCCCGGGCGAAAAAACTGCCTATCGTATTGATGTTCGGCGCGCAGTGGTGCGAATTCTG
>JACXUQ010000257.1 GCA_014763835.1 Thiotrichales bacterium | reverse complement strand
ATATTGCAGCCCTCGCCCATCAGCGTATCACCGATATAACTCAAGTGATTGACCTTGGAACCCTTGCCTATGCGCACCTTTTTAGTTTCCACAAAGTTACCGATGCGCACCCCTTGTGCCAACTCGGTGCCCGGTCTTAAGCGCGCATAAGGACCGATCACACAATCGGCGGCAATCACACAGTCTTCCAGATGGCTAAAAGGCTGAATCTTGACACCCTCACCTAAAGTCACGTTTTTAAGATAGCAGTTTGCACCGATGCTGACATCTTCCGCAAGTTGGTTGTTGCCGTCCAGCACCACATTCACATCAATAAATACATCTTTGCCAGCGATGACATGACCACGGATGTCCAAACGCGACGCATCGGTTAGCGTCACGCCCTGGCGCATCAACGCCGTCGCTTGTGCTAGCTGGTATTCGCGCTCCAAAGCCTGTAATTGCACCTTGTCATTGACGCCCAACACTTCAATGGCGTTGGCTGGTTGTGCGGTATTGACCTCAAAACCATCCGCGACGCACATAGCGATAATATCGGTCAGATAGTACTCACGTTGTGCATTGTTGTTATCCAACTGAGAAAGCCATTTTTTCAACTCAAGACCGCGTACCGCCATAATGCCGGTATTGACCTCTTTAATCTGGCGCTGTTCGGGCGTCGCATCCTTCTCCTCAACAATCGCCTGCACCTTAAAATGACTGTCACGCACAATGCGACCGTAACCGGTTGAATCGTGCATGATCAAGGTCAATAACGCCAATGGATGCGTTTCTTTGACTTGTGCAATCAAATCCTGCAAGGTGGCATCGCTAATTAACGGTACATCCCCGTACAGAATCACCACACAAGCGTCGTCTTCTAAATGATGCGCAGCGACACTCACTGCATGGCCCGTACCCAACTGTTCGGTTTGCAGCACCCAATCTACGGCACTGCTGGCAAATGCTTGTTTAACGGCATCTGCACCGTGGCCGATTACGCCGATTACTTTATCCGCCTGCAATGCTTGCGCAGTGTTGATGACGTGCGCTAACAGCGGACGGCCGCCCAATGGCTGTAATACCTTAGGCAATTTGGAATTCATACGGGTGCCCTTACCGGCCGCCAAAATCAAAACATTCAAACTCATTTGTGATACCAACGTTAAAACGATGCATTAATCAATATACAAGCCTTTCATAACCATCGGGCAACGAGAGGTTTGAATACTGCGTCAATCAGCCCATTAAACACATTCAAAATGGAAAAAAAAAGCGCCCTAAGGCGCTTTTTTCACAAAGATTAACGATTACGCCAACCCAGTCTTATGCAAACGATCACGAAGTTTCGAGATCGATTGAATCTGAGCAACCGCTTCCGCTAACTCAACTTGAGCACGGGCGATGTCTGTTTCAGACTTCGCATTAGCCATTGCTTCTTCAGCACGTTGCTTAGCCGCTTGGGCTTCCGCTTCATCCAAATCTGCCGCACGAATCGCAGAGTCGGCCAAAACCGTTACCATGCTAGGCTGGATTTCGATAATGCCGCTGTTGACGTAGAAATGTTGTTCTTCGTCACCACTGACAACGCGTACTGTGCCAGGTTTTAACCGGCTCAGGAACTGGGTGTGGTGAGGCAGAATACCTACCTCACCGTCGGCAGCCTGTGCAAAAAGCATCTCTGCTTTACCAGAGAAGATTTGTCCTTCCGCACTTACAATATCGACTTGCATTGTGACTGCCATGACTCATTAACCTTTATATTTCTTAGATTTCTCTAGAACTTCGTCGATGTCCCCAGCGTACATGAATGCTTGCTCAGGAATGTCATCCAACTCACCAGTCAGGATCATTTTGAAACCACGGATAGTTTCTTTCAATGGAACATAACGACCATCTTCACCGGTGAATACTTTCGCTACGAAGTAAGGCTGAGAGAAGAAACGTTGCATTTTACGTGCACGAGCAACCAATGCGCGGTCTTCTTCAGACAACTCGTCCATACCTAGGATGGCGATGATGTCTTTCAACTCTTTGTAACGCTGCAATGTCTTTTGAACACCGCGCGCTACTTCGTAGTGCTCTTGACCAACAACTTGTGGGTCAAGCTGACGAGACGTAGAGTCTAGTGGATCGATTGCAGGATAGATACCTGTTTCAGCGATCGCACGGTTCAATACTACAGTCGCATCCAAGTGAGCGAATGTTGTTGCTGGAGCAGGGTCAGTCAAGTCGTCGGCTGGTACGTATACCGCTTGGATAGACGTGATAGAACCAACTTTAGTAGACGTGATACGCTCCTGAACCTGACCCATTTCCTGTGCCAAGTTAGGCTGGTAACCTACCGCAGAAGGCATACGGCCCAACAGTGCAGATACCTCAGTACCCGCTAGCGTGTAACGGTAGATGTTATCTACGAAGAACAGAACGTCACGACCTTCGTCACGGAAGAACTCAGCCATCGTCAGACCAGTCAACGCAACACGTAGACGGTTTCCTGGAGGCTCATTCATCTGACCGTATACCAGGGCAACTTTATCCAAAACGTCTGATTCAGCCATTTCGTGATAGAAGTCGTTACCTTCACGAGTACGCTCACCTACACCAGCAAATACTGAGTAACCTGAGTGCTCGATCGCGATGTTACGGATCAATTCCATCATGTT
>JACXUQ010000256.1 GCA_014763835.1 Thiotrichales bacterium | reverse complement strand
CGGTCGATTTTAACGGCAGGTGTTTGCCATAGGTTTCCACGCTTTCGCTGACCTGCAGAGCCAGTTCACGTGTGGGGGTCAGCACCAGGGCACGCGCCTGGTTCGCCTTGGGTTTGCGGCCCTGCGACAGTTTTTCGAGCATGGGCAGGGTAAACCCGGCGGTTTTACCGGTGCCGGTCTGGGCAGCGGCCATGATGTCGTGGCCTTCCAGAATGGCTGGAATGGCTTGGGCTTGAATGGGGGTCGGGGTGGTGTAGCCGGCAGCCGTGACGGCGTCTACGATCTGGGCGTTAAGGCCAAGTTGGGCAAAATTCATAATGTGTTTGTATCTCTTTTAGCGGAATGACGAGCGGGCTCGAAGGGGGCGCTCGTGATTTCCAAGGCTAATAAGAGCACAAAAAGAAAGCAAGCGCGGAACCGGGTGAGGGCGTTTAAACAGCGCTGCACTCGGAAAAGGGATGCAAGCATACCGCAAATTCAATGCGTGCGTTGAGGTAAATGCGGGCAGCCGTGTCGTAACGGCATGAAAAAAGCAGGCCAGGCAGCGTTATGACAACACTGCCCGCGGGTTTTTAGGAAACGATGTCGAGCAGTTCCACATCGAAAATCAGCGCGGAATAAGGCGCGATTTTACCGCCCGAACCTTGCGGGCCGTAAGCGAGATGGTGCGGAATATACAAGCGCCATTTGGAGCCGGTCGGCATCATTTGCAGGGCTTCGGTCCAGCCGCCAATAACGCGGTTAACCGGGAATTGCGCCGGCTGGCCGCGTTGCACCGAACTGTCGAACACGCTGCCGTCGATCAAGGTGCCGTGATAGTGGGTCGAAACCACGGAATCCAGCTTGGGTTTTTCGCCGCTACCTTCCACCAGGATTTCGTACTGCAAGCCGGATTCGGTCACGATAATGCCCGCTTTTTTGGCGTTTTCCGCCAGGAAGGCCTCGCCTTCGGCAGCAGCCTTTTGGGCCTTTTCGGCTTCTTTAGCTTGCATGATGTCGTTGATCTCCTGGAACGCCTTTTGCAATGCATCCTGGCTGATCGGGCTTGGTGTGCCGTTCAGAGCATCAATAACACCAGCGGCAATGGCATCGGCATTAATGCCGTCAAACGGGTCGGAGGCAAACTGAACGCCCACCTGACGTCCCAGGCTGTAGCTGACGATTTCGGCTGCCGTGGTAAAGTTTTGAGACATGACTGTCGTCCTTTTGAGTTAAAAACCGCATCTTAACATAAATGCCCCGGCCTGTTGACTTGCGCGCTAAATCGCGGGCACAAAAGGCGCTTTTTGCTATGATAGGCGCATAACATTCAGGGGTTGCGTGATGACGTGGTTTATTTTGTTTTTAGCGGGTTTGTTTGAAGTGGCGTGGGCGATCGGACTCAAGTATACCGACGGCTTTTCCAAACTGTGGCCGAGCGTGTTTACGCTCATCGGCATGGTACTGAGTGTGGTTCTGCTGGGCTGGACCATGAAGCACCTGCCGGTGGGCACGGCTTATGCCGTGTGGGTCGGCATCGGTGTGGTCGGTACGGTGATTTTGGGGATTGTGCTGTTTTCCGAATCGGCGGATGCGGTGCGTTTGATCAGCGTCGCCCTGATTGTCATTGGCATTATCGGCGTTAAGCTGAGTCATGTGGAATAGAGGGGTGTTTTGATGAAAATCTGGGTGGATGCCGATGCCTGTCCGGCGGTGATTAAAGAGATTCTTTTCAAGGCCTCGGTGCGTACGCAAACCCCGCTGACGCTGGTTGCCAACCACGCCATGCGCGTGCCGCCGTCGCCGCTGATCGATTTCAGACAGGTGGCCGACGGATTTGACGTGGCCGATAATTTCATTGCGACGCACTGCGACCTGACCGATCTGGTGGTGACGGCGGACATTCCGCTGGCCGCGGAAATCATCGCCAAAGGGGCGTTGGCCTTGAACCCGCGCGGCGAGCTTTATACCGAAAGCAATGTGCGGGCACGTCTGAATATGCGCGACTTCATGGAAAGTCTGCGCAGCAGCGGCATTCAGACCGGCGGGCCGGACGCCTTCAACCAGAAAGACCGGCAGGCGTTTGCCAACCAGCTCGATAAGTGGCTGACGAAAAATAAACCTTAATCTCAACGGAGCATATTATGGAAACGCTGTTGCAGCCGCAAGTGCTCGGTTATATCGCCGGTGCCTTAACCACCTTTTCATTTTTGCCGCAGGCGATCAAAACGTTAAAAACCCGCGATACCCAATCGATTTCGCTGCTGATGTACGCGCTGTTTGTAACCGGTGTCGGTTTCTGGCTGCTGTACGGCTGGACGATCGGCGATAATACCCTCATTATCGCCAATAGCGTGACGTTGTTGTTCGCCAGCCCGATTTTGCTGATGAAGTTGCAACATGTCTGGCGTGTTGCCAAGGTGTCCTGAGAGAATTTTTTATAGGAGAAAAATCATGGAATCAAAACAGGTCTATAAACTGATTACCGGTCCGGATGACGAAACCTTTTGTCAGCGCATTACCAAACTGTTGAATGAAGGCTACGAACTGCACGGCTCGCCGGCACTCACCTTTAACGGCAAAGAGGTGATTGCGGCGCAGGCGGTCGTTCTGAAAGCCGCGTCAAAACCCTAGGTTCAAGGGGCGCGGTTTGCGCCAGTAAACTAGCCTTATGGATA
>JACXUQ010000255.1 GCA_014763835.1 Thiotrichales bacterium | reverse complement strand
TGTAATTAGAAGATCACAAGCAAAATATGAGATGTATATAGGCAAACCGATTGAATATATTGCAGATGAGATAAAAGACGAAAGAGAGAAATTAGAGGCTATGACGGCTAAATATAATAAAGCGATAGAATATATGATTTCACAAGATCCAAATCAGTGGTTTTGGATGCACAACAGGTGGAGGTTATGAAAAAGGCTATCATTTTAAGTGACGGAAAAAATGGTCATCTTAACCAGTCAATAGCTTTTTGTAAATATATGGATCTATCCTATGATATCGCAGAAGTTAGATTTAAAAACAGATCTTTTAAATCATTATCATATCTGTTTGACAGAGTCGGTTTTTATACCATGTCTATTTTGGATATGCGGCTTAAGTGCGAATATGATGAATTTTGTCATTCTTGCTTTGAAAATTATGATATTTTAGTATGTGCAGGTTCAGGTACATACTATGCTGCAAAAACTATAGTAAAAAAAACGGATCTAAAAGCGGTTTCTATGATGCTTCCGCATGGATACAGATATGATTTTGACATTATATTTGCTCAAGCTCACGATAATCCTCCAAAGCGTTCAAATATCATAGAGATCCCGGCTAATTTTTCATTTATACAGCCGCTTGGGATATATAAACCAAATAAACGATCAGTTGGCATTATAATCGGTGGAAGTAACAGTTATCTGCATATGAGTAAAGAGAAGTTAAAAGAGCAGCTGGATTTTATAAAAGAGAGATTTAAAGATCACGAGATAGCCGTTACCACATCTCCAAGAACTTCAAAAGAGATAGAAGAGTTTATAAAAAGCTATCATTTTGACTATGAAGTTATATATTCAAAGAGTCCTATCAATCCTATACCTGATTTCTTAGCACATTGCGATACGGTTTTTATAACAAGCGACAGTACCTCCATGATAAGCGAAAGTATCTCTTTTGGAGAGGCAAATATCGTTGTTTTACCTCTTGCGGCAACAAAAGAAAACAAATTTGACAGCTTCATTTCTAAACTTGAAAAAGAGGAATATTTGCATATATTTAACGGTACAATTATAAATAAAAACAAAAAGATAGATTTTAGGCGATATCTAAAAGGTTTAAAGTGATGAAGATAGTACAACTCCTGCCGGAATTAAATGAGGGCGGAGTGGAAAGAGGAACAGTTGAGCTTAATCGAGAGTTTGTAAAACTGGGACATGAAAGTATAGTTATCAGCAATGGCGGGAAGCAAACTAAACAGATAGAAGCAGATGGCGGCAAACATATTAAATTTGATGTTGCAGGCAAAAACCCCTTGAGCGTTCCATGGCGTATTTATAAACTTAGAGCTTTGCTAAAAGAGTTAAATCCTGATATTATCCATGCCAGAAGCAGGGTGCCTGCATGGCTTAGCTTTTTGGCAAACAAAACTCTTCATATACCTTTTGTTACTACTGTTCACGGATTTAATAGCGTAAGTTTCTATAGTAAGATAATGACCAAGGGAGATGCAGTTATTTGCGTAAGCAATTCGATTAAAGAGCACATTAAAAGATATTACAAAATACCCGAAGAAAAAATTACTGTCATACCAAGAGGGGTTGATCCGGAAAAATTTAATCCAAACAATATAAATAAGCAATTTATTGCTGATTTTAAAAAGCAATATGATTTGGAAAATAAATTTATTGTATCAACAATAGGAAGAATAACACAGTTAAAGGATCTTGAAACATTTATTCATTCTGTTGATATAGTAAAAAAGACGATCCCGCAACTCAAAGCGCTTATTGTCGGTGGAGTTCATAAAGACAAAGAAGATTATTTTGAAAGCTTAAAAAAATTGGTAAAAGAATTGGGCTTAGAAAATGAAATTATCTTTACGGGCAGTCAGAGCAATATAGCAGAAATATATACTTTGAGTGATGTTGTAGTAAGCGCATCTAAAAAACCGGAAAGTTTCGGTAGGAGTGTAGCCGAAGCGATTGCTATGAATACTCCTGTAATTGCAACAAATCATGGCGGCGTAAAAGATATCATAATTGATGGTAAAAATGGATTTTTAGTTGATGTGGGTAATACAGATGAGTTAGCTTTAAAAATAATAGAATCTAAAGATTTGAAATTTGATGGATATACTTATATTACTAAAAATTTTTCATTAGAACAGATGGTACAAAAAACATTGGAAATTTATAAAGAGGTAATTAATGGTTGAAATATTAGCATTGGGTGATTGCAATACGTTGGGTATCGGAAATTTACGATTTAATTCATATCCTGAGAGATTTGCAAAAAAAATAAACAAAAGTGTTAAAAATTGTGGGTACACTATGTCTACAACAAGAGAAATGATACATTTTTTTAATGATTTTAAGTCCGATAATACCGAGATTATTCTAATCCAATATGGGTTAGTTGATTCTTGGAAAACCTTTAAATATGCACCTTATGTATTGTATTATCCAGATAATTTTATAAGAAAAATTTTACGAAAAATAGTCAAAAAATATAAAAAAATATGTAAAGCGATAGGGCTAAATAGTTTACTTGGAGTTGAAAGTGTTGTTCCGATAAATGAGTTTAAAAACAATTTAGAATTCATAATAAATAATTCACAAAATTGTTTAATTTTTTTAATTGATACTATTCCAAATAAAGATATTTTTAGGAATAGTGAAATAAAAAAATATAATTTAGCTATGCAAGA
>JACXUQ010000254.1 GCA_014763835.1 Thiotrichales bacterium | reverse complement strand
GAGGCGTTCTACCAGGTGCTGTAATTTGATGCGGATAGAGTCTTTCATAATAGGGTCGCTTGCGGATGATGCAAAAAAACGGTTGCTGATTGTTGCGGGAGAGTGACGCTAAGAGTGCTCGGAATCGTTAAGCAGCAGGGTTTTGGCGGCGTCAATGAGCCCATGCTGGCCGTTCAGGCCGGCCTGGTGAAGTTGTTTGGTTGGGGTGTGCAGCAGTCGGTTGGTCAGCTGGTTGGCGAGTTTTTTGACGACTTCCTGTGGGTCGGTACCGATTTCCAGCTGGTGTAACGCCTGCTGCAGGGCGTGTTCCTTGATGTCGCACGATTGCTGGCGGAAACGCTGGATCAGCGGATTGACTTGCTGGGTCGCAAGAAACTGCGCCATAAAGTTTTCGGCCTGGACTTCAATAATTTCTTCGGCTTCCAGTGCCGCTGTCTGGCGCGACTGTTTGTTATCTTCGATGATTTCATGCAGGTCGTCCACCGTATAGAGGTAAACGTCTTCGAGTTCGTCGATCTTGGGATCGATGTCGCGCGGAACGGCGATGTCGACCATAAACATCGGTCGGTTCTTGCGGCGCTTCAGGGCCGGAACCACCTGTGCTTTATGCAGGATGGCGGTTGGGCTGCCGGTGGAACCGATGACAATGTCCGCTTCATGCAGATGGCTGTCGATTTCGTTGAGGCCGATGGCATAACCGCCGATTGCCTCGGCAAGGTTGTGCGCCCGCTCAAGGGTGCGGTTGGCAATGATCAGTTTGCCGATATGACTCTCTTTAAGGTGACGCGCCACCAGTTCGATGGTTTCGCCGGCACCCAGCAGCAGGGCAGTCTGTTCGGACAGGTCACCAAAAAACTGTTTGGATAGCGTCACGGCCGAAAAGGCCACGGAAACCGGGCTGGAGCCGATGGCGGTGTCGGTGCGCACTTGCTTGACGGTGCGGAAAATATGCTGGAAGAGGTTTTCCAGCGTGTGATGGACGCTGTCGGCTTTATGCGCCAGATTGTAGGCTTCCTTGATCTGTCCGAAAATCTGCGGTTCGCCGAGTACCAGTGAGTTAAGGCCGCTGGCGACACGCATAATGTGCTTCACCGAATCCAATCCCTGGTGACTATACAGGTAGGGCATTAGCGTATTGGCGGGCAGGTTGAAGAAACCATGCAGCCACTCAAAAACGTCTTGAGCTTGATCGGCGGCCTTGAGGGTGCAGTAAATTTCGGTGCGGTTGCAGGTGGATAAGATGATACACTCTGACACAAGTTGTTGGTTTTTGAGCTCATCAATGGCACAAAGTGCGCGTTCCGAACTGAATGCCACGGTTTCACGGATATTGACCGGAGCGGTCTCGTGATTCACGCCAAATGAGAGAAGCTTCATAATCGAGTGATTTACCGTATGATTACCGTTCAGGAGTTCGCCGGGGAGTTCCACAGTGAATTGCCAACTAAAGAGGCGTAATTCTGCTAAATTATAGGGTTAATTGCAAGTTTTATCGGGAAAATGACACAGTTGAGTCTCCGCCCGGCTTGTCTTCAAGGGTGAAGCGGTCGGTGCGGGCAGTCGGGATTGAAGCGGCTGCAAGAATGGCGGGTGCAGCAGGGATTGGCATGAAGTTTACTAGGTGGATGCGGAGTTTAAATAGATCGGTTTGGTTGGGAACGGCGCTTTTAAGCGGCTTGTCCCTGACGGCTTGTAGCCAGGTTGCGACCGTCGATGAACAGGCGTCAGCAGCGTCCGAATTGAAAATGTCGCCGCAGACATTGAGCCAGGAGGCGTTGGAATCGGCCCAGCATGCGCAGCAGGTGTTTCAGGTGCTGGCTGCGGAGTTGATGGTGGAAAAAGGCTATCCCGCCGATGCCTTCAATGTGATTTTCCCGTTGGCGGCGGAGACCCGTGATCCCGCATTGGCAAAGCGTGCCTTTGAGCTCTCCATGACTACCTATGATGAGAAGGCGATTGCGCAGGCGGCCAATCTGTGGACCGAAGTGGCGCCGCAGGAGCCTGCTGCATGGCGGGTTGCTTACTTTGTGTCGCTGCGCCAGAACCAGTTGCCGTTGGCACTTGAGCAGTGGCAAACCTACCGTCAATATTCCGATGCGACGCTGGAAGAAGATATCTTGCTGGCGGCGCAGCGTTTGTCGCGCAGTGCGCCAAACGAAGCGATCAAAGGATTTTTCATTGATCTGCAGCAGCGTTCAGCGAAACTCTGGCAGACCTATTATGGTCTGGGGTTGTTGTATTCGGTCTGGCAGCAAGCGGATGAGGCGATAGCCCAGCTCGAAAAGGCAGTGCAGGTGTTGCAACAGGCTGACACGGCCTCCGATGATGCGCAACAGGCAGCAGAGCAGCAAATCTATCAATTGCTCTCCAAGGTCTATTTGCAGTTGAACGATCCGCAGCCCGGGTTAACAGGGTTGGCTGGTTATTTAAAACGTTTTCCGCAGGATTGGCTGGCGCAGGAGCGTATGGCGCGACTGGAAGTAAAGGCGGAGCGTTATAAAGCGGCGGAAAGACGTTATCAGACCATTTTGAAGTCCAATAACGACGCGACCACGTCGCGGCTGTCCTTGGCGCTATTGCAAATAGAGATGCAGAAATATCCGCAGGCGGCAGAAAATTTACAACAGGTGGTAAAGCAGCCGTCATATGAGTCGGTTGGTTATTACTATTTAGGGGTGCTGAGTCAGCAGCA
>JACXUQ010000253.1 GCA_014763835.1 Thiotrichales bacterium | reverse complement strand
AAAAAGCCCAATGAGGAGGGCTTTGTCGATATCGCCCGTATTCCGTTGGACGACCACGCAACCTTTGAACTCATCAAGACCGGTAAGACCACCGGCGTATTCCAGCTCGAATCGAGTGGGATGCAGAGTTTGATCGTACGCCTGCGTCCGGACTGCTTTGAAGACATTATCGCTTTGGTGGCGCTGTTCCGTCCCGGCCCGTTGGAATCGGGGATGGTGGACAACTTTATCGCACGTAAGCACGGTAAGGAGAAAGTCTCCTATCCGGATGCCCAGTACCAGCACATTTCGTTGCAACCGATTCTGGAGCCGACCTACGGGGTTATTCTCTATCAGGAACAGGTCATGCAGATTGCGCAGGTGCTGTCCGGTTACACCCTGGGGGGGGCCGACATGCTGCGCCGCGCCATGGGTAAAAAGAAACCCGAAGAGATGGCCAAGGAGCGCGGCAAGTTCGAGCAAGGGGCTATCGATAACGGCATCGACGGCGAACTGGCTATGAAAATCTTCGACCTGGTGGAGAAGTTCGCCGGTTACGGCTTTAACAAATCGCACTCTGCCGCTTATGCCTTGGTTTCCTACCAGTCGGCGTGGCTGAAAACACATTACCCGTCGGAGTTTATGGCGGCGCAGATTTCGTCCGATATGGACAACACCGACAAAGTGGTGCACATGGTCAACGAATGTTACGCCATGGGGTTGGAGGTGCTGGCGCCGAATATCAATGAGGGTGAAATCCATTTCAAACCGGCCGGCAAACGCACCGTTAAATACGGTTTGGGGGCGATCAAAGGCGTGGGCGCGGCGGCCTTGGAAGGGGTGATTGAAGATCGCCGTGCCAACGGCCCATTTAGAGACCTGTTTGATTTCACCTTGCGCGTGGGCAAAAAAATCAACCGCCGCGTGCTCGAAGCCTTGATCCGCAGCGGCGCACTGGACTGCCTGCACACCAACCGCAACGCCATGCTCGAAAGCGTGCCGATGGCCATGAAACAGGCCGAACAGCAGCAGAAAAACGAAGACTTGGGGCAGACCGATCTGTTCGGCGAGATGTTGTCGGTGGAAGAAACCGGTTCGTCGCAACTGTTGGATGTGGCGGAAATGCCGCAAAAACAGCGACTCAAAGGCGAAAAAGAGACGCTCGGTCTGTATATGACCGGTCATCCGATCGACATTTACCGCAAAGAGTTGGATCAGCTTGTCGGCACGACCTTGGCGAGTCTGCGTCCCGAGAAGTGGAACAAAAAATGGGTGGCCGGTCTGGTGGTGGGGCTGCGTGCCAAAATCACCAAGCGCGGCGTCCGTATGGGCTTTATGGCGATCGACGACAAAACCGCCCGTTTGGAAGTGGTGATGCGTCCGGCGGTTTACGAGGCCATTCGCGACCAGATCAACGAAGATATGGTGGTGATGGTGTTTGGCGAGGTTAGCGAAGACACCTTTAACGGCGGCATTAAACTCGATGCCGAACAGGTCGTGACGCTGGCCGAAGCCCGTGTGGAAAAAGCCCGCGCCCTCAAGCTGTTTGCCCATGCGCAGGAGGTTGATCAACAACGTCTGTATGATCTGAAAGTTCTGCTTGGCGGCTACCGCCGCGAACAAGGCCTGCCGGTGGTGGTGGATTATCAGAACGATGTGGCGCACGTGCAGCTCAAAACCGGTGAGGGGCAGTTCTATTTCCCAGAAGACGAACTGATTGAACTGCTGCAAGCCCAAGGCTGGCAACCGCAGGTGGTGATTTAAGTTTTAGCTTTAAAAACATTGCCAAAAAAACTGAACAGGCCGGGTTAGAAGCGTTTCTACCCCGGCCTGTTCAGTTTGTAAGCCGGGTTTTTAGTCGTAGGTTTCCAGCAGGCGCTCTGCCAGTGGTGTGTAGATGGGAGAACCGTCCGTCAGTTCGCTTTGGTAGAGGGTGATGCGGTCGACATTAAGCCAGATATTGTCTAAGTGTTTGAAGGCGGAAGGTATGCTGATCGGGTTGAGTTCAAGTGGAATTCGCCCCAGGCTGATATGCGGGCGAAAGGCTTGTTGTGAGGCGGTAAAGCCGAGCGGTTTGATCTGTTCTTCAATTTCGCGCACCAGGTATTGCAGCATCAGGGTGGTTTCGACCTTGGCAATCAGGGTGTGGGCCCGTAAAGCTGAGGGAAAGGCCTCAATCTTTCTGACTTCCGCTTCAAAATAACTCATGCTTTCGGCAAACCAGTTTTGCATGGAATCCGCCACCGCGCGGACGCGTTCGGCTTCGACTTTGCCGCCGAGAAAGTGCAGGGTCAGGTGATAGTTCTGCGGCGGAAACCAGACGATGCGTTCGCCCCAGTCGGTCTGTTTTAACTGCGCAACCAGCGCGTTTAACTGTTGCGTGGTACGCGGGTCTATGGGAATGGCTAGAAAAGCACGCATGTCATGGTCTTGGTCGGTAATGTGGATGCCTCCATTTTAGCGTGAATGTTGCATATTGAGAAATGTCCGCGGCTGAACTGATTCAACTCAATAAAATCGTGGTTTATGCTTTAACTTTGCGGTTTGGCAAGGTAAACTGCTGCAAATTAACGGCCGGGTTGACGTTGCCGATACCTGTGCCGGTTTGAATGAGGGGAACGCGCCGTTTGGGTTCTCCCGAAATGCTTATAAGAGAGAGTGAATCCATGTCTAATATTGAATCGATCCTATCGGAAACCCGTGTTTTTGAAGCCAG
>JACXUQ010000252.1 GCA_014763835.1 Thiotrichales bacterium | reverse complement strand
TCGTGGTTGGTGGTCTTTTCGATCTCTTTGACGCGTTGTGCCATTTCCAGCGTGAACTCGTCAACCAGTTTCATCATGTGGGCTTGCGCGTCACTACTCAGCGCCGGAACTTCTTCGATGCCGGGATGGTTGGCCAACATGCGTAACCAGAAGACTTCGACCTTAACGCGGTTTTTAATCAAACCGAACTCGCTGAAGATCGCTTTCAAGTTGCCCAAACGCGCGCCGTAACGCCCATCTACCGGAGAAATTGCGGTCAATTCTGACAGTAACATTTTCGCTAACCCTATTGTTTGTAAATTTGTCTGAAATTAATGGTGTGGTATTATAGCGCAATTCATTTTCTATTCTTAGCTTTTAGGAGACTTCGTTTATGTTAGAAGCCTATCGTAACCACGTTGCCGAGCGTGCTGCTCAAGGGATTCCACCTTTACCGTTGAATGCAGAACAGACCGCGCAATTGGTTGAACTGATTAAAAACCCGCCGGCGGGCGAAGAAGCGTTTGTTTTGGATCTGTTGAGCAACCGCGTACCGCCTGGGGTGGACGAGGCTTCTTACGTTAAAGCGAGTTTTTTGGCGGATGTGGCCAAAGAAAACATCAATGTTGCATTGATTGCGCCGGAACAGGCGACGTTCCTGCTAGGCACCATGCTGGGTGGTTACAACGTTCAGCCATTGATTGAACTGTTGGACAGCAGCAATGCCGCGGTGGCTGAAGCCGCTGTAGAAGCCCTGTCAAAAACCCTGCTGGTTTACGATAACTACCATGATGTGGCCGACAAGGCGAAAACCAATGCTTACGCGCAAAAGGTTATGGAGTCATGGGCGAATGCCGAGTGGTTCCTGAACAAACCTGCCATGCCGGAAAGCATCACGGTTACTGTGTTTAAAGTGGATGGTGAAACCAACACGGACGATCTGTCTCCAGCGACTGCGGCTTGGTCCCGTCCGGATATTCCGTTGCATGCCAAAGAGATGTTGGCAGCACGCATGGATGATGTGCAAGGCACGATTGAAACCCTAAAAGCCAAAGGCCATCCTGTTGCTTATGTGGGCGACGTGGTCGGTACCGGTTCTTCGCGTAAATCTGCAATGAACTCGGTTATGTGGTTCTTTGGTGATGATATTCCGTTTGTACCAAACAAGCGCCAAGGCGGTGTGGTGCTGGGCGGCAAGATTGCGCCAATCTTCTTTAATACCGCGGAAGACTCCGGTTCCCTGCCGATCGAGTGCGATGTGTCTGCCATGAATATGGGCGATGTCATCACCATTCATCCTTATGCTGGCAAAGTGACCAATGAAGCCGGTGAAACGATTTCTACGTTTGAATTGGCGCCGGATACTATGCCGGACGAAGTGCGAGCCGGTGGCCGTGTGCCGCTGATTATCGGCCGGGGTCTGACTGATAAAGCGCGTAAATCCTTGGGCATGGCACCGTCTGACGTCTTTATCCGTCCGCAGGACAAGTCTGAAGCCGACCATGGTTACACCTTGGCGCAGAAGATGGTGGGTCAGGCGTGTGGTATCGAAGGGGTACGCCCTGGCATGTACTGCGAACCGCATATGACCACGGTCGGTTCTCAGGATACTACCGGTGCGATGACGCGTGACGAGATGAAAGAGTTGGCCTGTCTGGGCTTCTCAGCCGATCTGGTGATGCAGTCTTTCTGCCATACCGCCGCTTATCCGAAGCCTGTTGATATTAAACTGCAACACTCGCTGCCGGAATTTATGACCAGCCGCGGTGGTGTTGCTTTGCGTCCAGGTGACGGGGTTATCCACTCCTGGTTGAACCGTTTGTTGTTGCCGGATACGGTCGGTACCGGCGGTGATTCTCATACGCGTTTCCCGATTGGTATTTCTTTCCCGGCGGGTTCCGGTTTGGTGGCGTTTGCCGCGACCTTGGGTGTCATGCCATTGAATATGCCGGAGTCGGTTTTGGTTCGTTTCAAAGGCAAAATGCAACCGGGCATCACTTTGCGTGATCTGGTGAATGCAATTCCTTATGCGGCCATCCAGAAAGGGCTGTTGACGGTCGAGAAGAAAGGCAAGAAAAACGTCTTTAACGGCCGCGTGCTGGAAATCGAAGGTTTGGAGCACTTGAAGGTGGAGCAGGCATTTGAATTGTCTGACGCTTCTGCCGAGCGTTCGGCCAACGGTTGTGTGGTCAAATTGGGTAAAGAGCCGATTATTGAATATCTGAAGTCGAACATGGCGTTGATCGACTGGATGGTGGAAAACGGCTATCAGGATGCACGCACCTTGTTGCGCCGTCGCGACGAGATGCAGAAGTGGATCGACGCTCCGGCGTTGTTGGAAGCCGATGCGGATGCACAGTATGCGGAAGTGATTGAGATTGATCTGGCTGATATTAAAGAGCCGATTGTGGCGTGTCCGAACGATCCGGACGACGTTAAATTGCTGTCCGAGGTGGCTGGCGACAAGATCGATGAGGTGTTTATCGGTTCTTGTATGACCAATATCGGCCATTACCGCGCAGCCGGCAAGGTGATGGACGGGATGAACAATGTGCCGACGCGTCTGTGGATTGCGCCGCCGACCAAGATGGATGAGCGCCAGTTGATCGAAGAGGGTTATTACAGCATTTTCGGTAAAGTCGGTGCGCGCACCGAGATGCCGGGCTGTTCATTGTGCATGGGTAACCAGGCGCGTGTGGCGGATGGCGCAACGGTATTCTCTACCTCGACGCGTAACTTCCCGAACCGTTTGGGTAACGGCGC
>JACXUQ010000251.1 GCA_014763835.1 Thiotrichales bacterium | reverse complement strand
CCAGCCGTAGCATGATCTACCTTGTTGGGCGAACCCTCTAAACGCGCCTGAAATTCTGGAGTGTATTTCCCAAGATCATGTAGCAAACCTGCTAAATAAACCAACTCTTCCGCGCCGAAATATCGCGCATTATGCTTGGCAATTTCAGCCACCACCTGCAAATGATCTTGGAGAGTTTGCCAATCAGATTTATCTGAATTGCGGCCTGAATGTGCGTAATAATTCGGCATATTTTCCTCTTTTATAATGGTCATGACTCTACCACAGGGGAGTGACAAAACCTGTCACGCTAATTCATACGGTAGTGTTCCAATGTCTGATAAATCCTTTCAGCGACTTTTTGTCGCAGTTCAGGCGGGCTAATCACTTCGACTTCGGGGCCGAATTTGAGAATATCCTGAATCAATTCCGCATCTTGACCATAAGGTAATTGCAGCTCTAAACGTCCGTCCTCCAAAAGGCGTGAAACTTGCTGCGGGTGCCATTGCTGATTTTTGATCCAACGCGCCTGATAGGCGCTGAAACGGAGCACGGCTATTTTGTCGGCATTACCGTTAAAAATCCCGTAACTGGATTGATAAAAGCGGTTTAGAACCTCGGTTGGAGGAACGTAAGCCGTTTTATTCAGAGGCTTGATGTTGAGAATCGCTTCGAGCGAAAAGCTGCGCAACCCCTCGCGTTGGTGACAAAAGGCGTCCACAAACCAGCGATCACGATAGCGCACGAGTTGCAGGGGCGAAATCTCGCGCCAATCTTGCTGATCTTGGTGGCGACTCCAAAAATAAATTTGCAAGCGCGTTTGGGCTGCAATAGCGGCGGTGATCTGATTGAGATTGGTATTGTTGATCGGCGGGCTGGCAATTGGCACGATCTTAACGTGCTGCATTAAATTGCGGCTCTCATTCTCAGGACCTAGCAGTTCAAGAATGCGTTGCTTCATCTGCGCAAAATGTCCGGCCAGCAATCCTTCGGAAAGTCCGTCAACCGTTTGATAAAGCGCCAATAATGAGAAGAGTTCATCCGAGGTAAACCAATAACCCTCCAACTCGATTTGTTTTTGTCTGGAAAGATCAAGATACACCATGCCGTCACTGATAAACCAAGGTGCATGGCGCTTTTCAACCAACTCTTCTATATCACGCCGAATCGTACGCTGACTTTTTCCGAACGCCTCGGCTAAACTGCTAAGCGCTACGCCTCCGCGATTTTTTGGAAGCCGTTGCAACAAACTTTTTTGACGCTCTTCTTTATCCATAAAAAAATACGCATTAAAACCCATGGAAAGGAATTTCTAACGTAAAACCCGTCAACCCACAAGCTAAAAGATCGATTTGCGCTTTTGACCTGGTGACTGCCATGCTTGTATCCAAGCAAAACATCTCAATACAAAGCAACGATTGGAGTAAGATAAAAACCATTTAACCCCACAACGATCGTTTATGCGTATGAATTGGTTAGCTGCTTTTCTTATCCTTTTTTGGCTGACGGCTTTGCTGACAGGCTGTTCCAACAGCGACAACGGAACGGCACTGGGCGAACTCGCCTGGGATCGCGTTGAATTGGTCAACGAAGTCAGCGAGCCGATTATCGAAAGAACCGTGGCCGAAGGCGACCGGGTGATCGCCGGACAGGTCGTGCTTAAACTCGACGACCGCCGCGCGCAGGCCGATCTGGCACAGGCACAGGCCAACCGTGAGCAGCTCGCCGCGAGATTGGACGAGCTGCAAAAGGGGCCTCGGCCAGAGGAGATTGAGCAGGCCAAGCACATCGTACTGGGTGCGCAAAGCCGTCTGAATCTGACCCGACTTGAAGTCAAGCGCCTGGAAAAACTCCATGCGCAAAAACTGATCAGCCAAAACGATTTGGATCGTGCCAAAAACGATTACCGAACCGCGCTGGCCGAATTCAATGCCAATCAGGCCAATCTGATGCTCTTGCAACAGGGCACGCGCAGTGAACAGATCGAACAGGCCAAACAGGCGCTGGAAGCGGCGAACGAATTGATCGGCCGACTGCAGATTACGCTGCAACGCCACCAGATCCGTGCGCCGGTCAATGGTCTGCTTGACAGTCTGCCGTTCCAGCTCGGTGAACAACCCGCGCCGCATAGCGTGGTTGCGGTGCTGCTTTCAGGCAAACAACCCTTTGCGCGGGTACATGTACCGGAGCAGATTCGCGCCTTCATTAAACCCGGCACAGCGGCGCAGGTCCGCATTGACGGCATTGCCGAAAGTTTCCGCGCCCAAGTGCGCTCCATCCAGAGCGATCCCGATTTCACCCCCTATTACGCACTCACCGAAGGCGACCGTTCGCGCCTGAGTTATACCGCCAAACTCGATATCGAGGCCGATCTGCACGACTTGCCCGCCGGCCTGCCGCTCACTGTGGTCTTTGATCTGGACAAAGTGCAAACACCCCATGCAGGAGCCGCACAGTGAATTCCACAGCCGCCATCGAATGCCACGGTCTGACGCGCCGTTTTGGCGATTTGGTGGCGGTGGATCATTTGGATTTGACGGTTCCCAAGCAGAGCATTTACGGCTTTCTAGGGCCTAACGGCTCCGGCAAATCGACCACCATGCGTATGCTCTGCGGTCTGTTGCTGCAAACCTCCGGGGAGATGGAGGTGTTGGGTCTTAAACTGCCCAAAGACGCCGAAGCCCTCAAGCAGCGCATCGGCTACATGACGCAGAAATTTTCGCTTTACGACGATCTGACCATTCAGGAAAACCTGCGTTTTATGGCGCAGGCCTACGC
>JACXUQ010000250.1 GCA_014763835.1 Thiotrichales bacterium | reverse complement strand
GGCGATCTGGAGGCCATGCAAAACAGCTGGCAGCAGCAGTTGGAAGTGACCCAGCAGCAGCTCGAAAAACAGTTGGATGATTTTGGCCAGCAGTTGCAGCAGAAATGGCAGACGCTGGGTCAGCAAATAGGACAACAGGCGCAGCAGGCCGGGGAGGCCCTGCCGTCCGGCGAAGCAGCGGGCGAGGCTTTGCAGCAGCTGGAGCAGAAACTGCAGAGCGAAATCACCCAGATCGGCGACAAACTGGCCAATCTGTTTGCCTTGAAAGAGAATCAGCCAAGCCAATCTCTAACGCCACAAGGTGCTCCGCAAAGCCTAAGTGAACAGCAGATCAAGGCGTGGCGTATCGAAATCAATGCGCAGTGGCTGATGCACGGCGATGTACAACAGGTGCAGAATCAGCTATTGGCATTGGAGCAGGCGTTGGGGGTCAGCGAGATGGCCGACAAGATGGATCTGGCGCGCAAAATCGGTCAGGATTTGACGGCCTTGACGCAGTACGATGCGCAGACGCAGCAGCGAGCAAAGCAGCAACAGGCTTGGATTGCCCAGTTGCAGCGCATGATTCAGCAGTTACCGCAGCCCAAGGTCGCGGTGGAGAATTCTCAGCCGCAAGCTGAAACGGAAGCGACCTGGCAGATGCTGCTCAGCAAGCTTTCCGGTTTGGTCAGCGTCAAAAAACGCGAAGACGAAGCGGCCTTAAGTCAGGTGGATCGTCTGTGGCAACATGATGTCTTGTTGCAGCGTTTGCAGCTGTGGGCGGAAAGGTTGCAGTGGGCCTTGCAGACCGGTGCCAAGGCCGAAGCGCAAAGCGCTGCCAATGAGATGGAAGCGTTGATAGCCCGGCATTTTGCGGCACAGCTTGAGACCTTTAAGGAGGTATTGGACGAGGTGCGTGCGGCCGATATCACAGGGCGTCAGCCGTTGCTGGTTGCTGCGGGTCTGTAAATGCAGCGCGATCCATACAAGCAGGTTCTAGGGGAATTATGAAACAAGTCATTGTGTTAGCGTTGGTCTTGGGATTGAGTACGCTGCTCGCCAGCGTCATGCTGCATGACAACGGGCATGTGTCGATGGTGTGGGGCGAGTGGATGCTTGAAACCAGTTTGAGTTTCGTGCTCGCCAGCGCCGTGGTGTTGTTTATCCTGGGGTATGTGCTGGTGCGACTTGTTCTAACGTTGTGGCGGCTGCCTCACACCTGGCGTCATCGCCGTCGCCTGCGCCGTTACAGCAAGGCGGAAAACGCCATGGCGCGGGGTATGATCGCCTTGGAATACGGCGATTGGCAGCGTGCCGAGCGCCAACTGATTCGCAGCGCCAAGCATAGCGAAGCGGGGCTGGTGCACTATTTGAGCGCCGCCAAAATGGCGGATAATCAAAAAGCCTACGAGCGTCGCGATCAATATCTGGTTCAGGCGCGTGCCGAGTACCCGCAGGAGTATGTGACCATCGGTCTGGTGGAAGCGCGTCTGCTGATGGAGCAGCAACCGGACGTGGCCTTGACCATTTTGCAGACGCTCTATGAGCAGCATCCTAAACAAACGACGGTGTTGATGGAGTACGCCCGTTTGTTGCGCAAACTGGCGCATTGGGAGGCGCTGGAGGCGTTGATGCCGGCTTTGAAATCTCGACGCGGCATGGAGCGTGACGAATACGCCGAATTTGAAATCGCCTTGTGGGCCGGAAAGCTGGCCTCGGCGCTGAATGAAGAGTCGCTGGATGTTTTATGGCAGCAGCTGGATGCACGTCAGAAGCTGGTTCCCGAAATTTTGGCCGAATATGTTGAACAGCGTTTGGGCTGGCAGCAGGAGGTCGGTCTGGAACAGTGGATTGAGAAGAGTCTCAAAAAGCAGTGGAACGACCGTCTGGTTTACCAATACGGGCGTTTGACGCTCGGCCCGGCGTTTGAGCGCCTTAAAAGGGCGGAGCCTTGGCTGAAAGTGCAGGCGGAAAACCCTGTGTTGTTGTTGACGCTGGGACGTTTGGCTTGCCGCAGTCAATTGTGGGCGCGTGGACAGAATTATCTGAAGCAGAGTTTGGCCTTGCGCCCCGAAATCGAAACCTTTCATGCGCTGGCGCAATGTTATGAGGCGGAGGGTGAGGAGCGTCAGGCTGCTTTAACCTACAAGCAGGCGATTATGCAGCTGGAAAAAAAGGATAAAAGCGCGCGCTAATCCGCGCTAGACCGTTTCCGCATGGCGCTGTGTGTCGCCCTGCATACGTGTTGTGGCTGCCTGCACCATCTGTTTGCGGGTGTCCCCGTCTACGCGCCGAGGGTGGCGTAACCCATCTGAAAGTCGAACGCATAACGGCGCCCGTCTTGCACATGACTGGCGTGGATGCGCTGGCTAAGTGCGTTTTGCAGAGTCAGTACGCCGGAGGCGTCGGTTTCCGGCGCGACGATAATGAACAGGTTCTCGCTGATGCGGAAAACCAGATCCGTCAGGCGGGTGTCGTCTATCAGCAGTCTGCTGAAAGCGACCGCTTCGGCGGATTTCTTCTCTGTCCCTTGCAATTCAGGGGCTTCTTCGAATAATTCTGTGTGGACCAATTTCAACACCACAATTGAAAAAGGGTGGTGATAGCGCTGGCTGCGCAGAATTTCATTGTGGATCACTTCATGGAAGCGCTCGCGGTGGAACAGTCCGGTTGCCAGCCGGTCGCCAGATGTTGTTTGATCTCTTCATAGCTGAAAGATTCCAGGCGTTTGGCCTCGGTATGGATATTGGCCTGAAAAATAAAGTAACTCGGCAGCAGCGCCA
>JACXUQ010000016.1 GCA_014763835.1 Thiotrichales bacterium | reverse complement strand
GTTTTTTGAAGTATTTGATTTATCGGGTTTTTATGGAGGACCATTGTTGTGGAAATGACTGGTGCCCAAATCTTCGTTAAATATCTCGAAGACGAGGGAGTAGAGCATATATGGGGTTATCCGGGTGGTGCAGTTCTGCCTATCTACGATGCCCTGGATACAGACGCCCAAAAATTGAACCATATTTTAGTGCGTCATGAACAAGCCGCAGTTCACGCTGCGGACGGCTATGCGCGCTCTACAGGTAAGCCAGGAGTGGTTCTTGTCACCTCCGGTCCAGGGGCGACCAATGCCGTTACTGGTATTGCGACCGCCTATATGGATTCGATTCCGATGGTATGTATTACCGGTCAGGTGCCAACCGCACTGATTGGCCTGGATGCATTCCAGGAGATCGATACCGTGGGGATTACAAGACCAATCGTCAAACACAACTTCTTGGTCAAGGATGTCAACGAACTGGCGATTACGCTCAAAAAAGCGTTCCATCTCGCTACGACCGGCCGACCCGGCCCGGTTGTCGTTGACATTCCCAAAGATGTCCAAAACGCCAAAAGCACCTATGAATATCCGCAAGAAGTTGAGATGCGCTCCTATCTACCTGTAACGAAAGGTCATAGCGGTCAGATTAAGAAAGCGGTGGAGTTGATGCTTTCAGCCAAGCGCCCGATTCTGTACACCGGTGGCGGTGTCGTGTTGGGTGACGCTTCTGAAGAATTGACGCAACTGGCGCGAAAACTGGGTTATCCGATTACCAACACGCTGATGGGCTTGGGTTCTTATCCGGCCAATGATAAGCAGTTTGTGGGTATGTTGGGGATGCACGGAACTTACGAAGCAAACCTGTCGATGCATCACAGTGATGTGATTATTGCTATCGGTGCGCGTTTCGATGACCGTGTAACCGGCAACCTGGAAAAATTCTGCCCGGATGCGAAGATTATCCACGTGGATATCGACCCGGCGTCGATCTCGAAAAACGTTATCGTCGATGTGCCGATTGTCGGCCCGGTGAAGCAGGTGTTGACGGAAATGCTGAGCATTTTGGACAAATCTGAACAGAAACCGGATGAGAAGGCCTTGGCTGAGTGGTGGGAACAGATCGAACAGTGGCGTTCAACCAACTGTCTGCGTTATGACACGCTGGGTGCCAAAATCAAACCCCAGGCGGCGGTTGAAGCGTTGTGGGAAGTGACCAACGGCGACGCCTATGTGGCTTCGGACGTGGGTCAGCACCAGATGTACGCTGCACAATACTACAAGTTCAATAAACCGCGTCGCTGGTTGAACTCGGGTGGTTTGGGCACCATGGGCTTTGGTCTGCCAGCCGCTATGGGCGCGCAGATGGCCCATCCGGAGGCCACTGTGGTCTGTGTGACCGGTGAAGGCTCGATTCAGATGAATATTCAAGAGCTTTCAACCTGTATGCAGTACGGCTTGCCGGTCAAGGTAGTTTGTTTGAACAACGGCTTCCTGGGCATGGTACGCCAGTGGCAGGAATTCTTCTATGAGCGTCGCTATTCGATGTCTTATATGGAATCTTTGCCTGACTTCGTCAAACTGGCCGAGGCTTACGGGCATGTGGGCATGCGTATTGAAGATCCGAAGCGCCTGAAAGAGCAGTTGGCAGACGCTTTCTCCGACAAATATAAAGACCGTTTTGTCTTTATCGACATCATTACCGACCAGCAGGAAAACGTCTATCCGATGATTCCGGCCGGTGCAGGTTTGAATGAAATGATTTTGGTATAGGAGCGGCGTCATGAAACATGTAATTTCAATGTTGATGGAAAACGAATCCGGTGCACTGTCACGCGTGGCGGGTTTGTTTTCTGCGCGTGGGTATAACATTCATGCACTGACGGTGGCGCCTACTGAAGACGAGTCTTTGTCGCGTTTGACGCTGGTGACGTCCGGTACGGATCAACAGATCGAACAGATCGTCAAGCACTTGAACCGTTTGATTGACGTGGTCAAGGTATTGGATTTGACCGAAGGTTCGCATATCGAGCGTGAACTGATGTTGATCAAACTGTCTGCGACCGGCGAAATGCGTGAGGAGTTCAAGCGTTTGGCGGATATTTTCCGTGGCGACATTATCGACGTGACTTCCACTACCTATACCATTCAGATGGTAGGGGAAAGCAAGAAGCTGGATGCCTTTATTCAGACGATCGATGCCGGCTTGATTCTGGAAACAGTGCGCTCCGGTACGGTCGGCGTGATGCGCGGCGAAAAATGTTTACACCTGTAAGGGCTTAATGGATAATTCCCGCAATTATTACGGGTAATTCTCGCATGCTTTCGGGCATGCGTTATCGAATTCAAAATTAACGATTATTTAACGACTATTAAGGAATAGAGTAATGCAAGTTTATTACGATAAGGATTGTGACCTATCCATCATCCAAGGCAAAAAAGTAGCCATCATCGGTTTCGGTTCTCAAGGCCACGCTCACGCAGCTAACCTGAAAGATTCTGGTGTGGATGTGACTGTGGGTCTGCGTGCCGGTTCTTCTTCTATCAAGAAGGCTGAAGGTTACGGTCTGAAAACAGCTGACGTTGCCACTGCCGTTGCTAACGCAGATGTAGTTATGATTCTGACGCCTGACGAGTTCCAATCAAAATTGTATAAAGAAGAGATCGAACCAAACATCAAGCAAGGCGCTACTTTGGCATTTGCTCACGGTTTCTCGATTATCTACAACCAAATCGAACCACGTAAAGACCTGGACGTTATTATGATCGCGCCAAAAGCACCTGGTCATACGGTACGTTCTGAATTCGTTCGTGGCGGCGGTATCCCAGATTTGATCGCGGTTCACCAAGATGCTTCTGGCAACGCGAAACAGATCGCCTTGTCTTACGCTTCGGGTGTAGGCGGTGGCCGTACCGGTATCATCGAAACCACTTTCCGTGAAGAGTGTGAAACTGACCTGTTCGGTGAACAAGCGGTTCTGTGCGGTGGTGCGGTTGAACTGGTTAAGGCTGGTTTTGAGACGTTGGTTGAAGCGGGTTATGCGCCTGAGATGGCTTACTTCGAATGTTTGCACGAGTTGAAACTGATTGTTGACTTGATGTTCGAAGGCGGTATCGCCAACATGAACTACTCAATCTCTAACAACGCTGAATACGGTGAATATGTCACGGGTCCTCGCGTTATCAACGAAGAATCTCGCAAAGCGATGCGTGAAGCTTTGGCTAACATCCAGTCTGGTGAATATGCGAAGCAATTCATTCTTGAAGGTCAGACAAACTATCCTTCAATGACTGCGAAGCGTCGTCAAAACGCGGAACACGGTATCGAAGTGGTCGGTAACAAACTGCGTGCGATGATGCCTTGGATTGCGGCGAACAAGATCGTAGATAAAGAGAAAAACTAAAATTTTAGGCGGCTTGTTTGCTCAATCTCCTTGTTGCTTTTCGAGTCGTGTACTGATTGTACACTTCCTCGAAAAGCGCCTCGACCTTGAGCAAAACGCTCGCTAAAATTGAATGTTTAAAGAACCGGCTTTATGCCGGTTTTTTTATGGACGGATTTTATTGTTTGCAGACGTGGCTGTTTCCTGCGAACGCAAAAAACGCCTGAAAAATTCTCAACAGGCCGGGTCAGAAGTGTCCCGGCCTGTTTGTTTTGCGCATATGTTTAAGATTATGCTCAGGGCATAAGCTATTGGGGATGGATTTTTATGCTAGAATCCGCTCATTAGTAGGGGCCATTTTTTGAAGGTGTCATGCACATCGTTTCGGTCGTCGCGCTGTTTATTTCTATTGTGTTTGGTACCTACGCGTACTTCAATCAGCCGATTGAAGAGCCGGCCTGGCCAGATGACATCCCCGGTTTCGCCTTTTCTCCCTATCAAAAAGACCAAAGTCCATTCCTCAATAAATTTCCGACGCCTGAGTAGATTGAACAGGATCTAAAATTGTTGTCCGGTAAAGCGGATGCCATACGTACCTACACGGTAGAGGGCGTTTTCGAAGAAATTCCGGCATTGGCCTATCCATACAAAATCAATATCGCATTGGGCGCCTGGCTGGATAAGGATCAGGTGAAGAATCAACGTGAAGTAGAGACGTTAATTTAACTGATTGAAGAGCGGCCGTACAACATTGTACGTGCCGTTGTCGGTAACGAGGTGTTGCTGCGCGAGGATCTGACCGAAGCAGAACTGATTGCGTGGCTGCAACAGGTTCGGCAGCAGGTGAAAGTGCCGGTGAGTACTGCCGAGCCTTGGCACGTGTGGATGAAACACCCCGAATTGGCCGAAGAGGTAGATTATATCGCCGTGCATATGTTGCCTTTCTGGGAGGGAATTGCCTTAAAGGATTCGGTGGATTATATCGTCGATAAAATGAATCAGTTGAAAGCGGCTTTTCCGAATAAGCCGATTGTGATTACCGAGGTGGGCTGGCCAAGCAAAGGGCTTACGATTAAACAGGCCGTGGCATCTCGAGCCAATCAGGCGATTTTTATGCGTCGTTTTATCCATCGCGCCAAAGCGGAAGGCTATGTGTTTTACATGATGGAAGCGTTTGATCAGCCCTGGAAAAGCGCACTGGAGGGAAGTGTCGGCGGTCATTGGGGGCTTTATGATGTCAACCGCAAACTGAAGTTTGAGCAGCAAACGCCGATTATTGCGCTGCCGCAGTGGCACTTTATGGCGGCAGCTTCGGCCATGCTGGCGGTGGTGTTGATCACCTTCTTGCTTATCGACAGCGGGGCGTTACGCAAGCGCGGCCACAGTTTTCTGGCCTTTCTGGCGTTTGCGATTTCCTCTCTGATGATCTGGCTGATTTACGACTATTCGCAGGAATACCATACCTGGATCGGCGTGGTGGTCGGTGTCTTGTTGCTGTTGGGTGTGGTGGGCGTGATTTTGGTCATTCTGGCCGAGGCGCATGAGTGGGCAGAGGCGATCTGGTTTAAACAGCGCCGCCGCCCTTTGGTTGAAATGCCTTTGGCTGAGGGTGAACATCCGTTTGTGTCGATTCATGTACCGGCCTACAACGAGCCGCCGGAGATGATGAAAGAGACGCTGTATGCATTGAGTCAGCTGGATTATCCCAGTTTTGAAGTCGTAGTCATTGACAATAATACGCGTGATGAGGCGGTGTGGCGTCCGGTCGAAGCTTATTGCCAGGAGTTGGGCGAACGTTTCCGCTTCTATCACGTCGCGCCGTTGAGCGGTTTTAAAGTGGGGCGTTGAATTATGCATTGGCGCGAACCGACGAGCGCGCGGAGGTGATTGCCGTGATTGATAGCGATTATGTGGTCAGGCCTGACTGGCTGCAACGTATGGTCGGGCAGTTTAAAGGTCCGCAGGTCGCCATCGTGCAAGCACCGCAAGACTATTCCGATTATCACCAGAACGCCTTCAAGGCGATGTGCTATGCGGAGTACAAAGGCTTTTTCCATATCGGTATGGTGACGCGTAACGAGCGCAACGCGATTATTCAGCATGGCACCATGACCATGGTGCGGCACACCGTCCTTGAGGAGGTCGGCGGTCTACAGCGCGCAAAGTTTTGGACAAGGTTTGATGCCGGATACTTATATCGATTACAAAAAACAGCGCTACCGCTGGGCTTACGGCGCGATGCAGATTTTGCGCGAACAGGCGGCGGCGTTTTTGGATTGGAAGAAGACCAAGCTGAAACCCGTGCAGCGTTACCATTTCTTTGCCGGCTGGTTACCGTGGATTGCGGACGGCTTTAACTATATTTTCACGCTGCTGGCGATCGTGTGGACCCTGCTGATGCTGTATGACCCCATCCATTACAATGCGCCGGACTGGAAGCTTGCGATGATCCCGATCTTCTTTTTTGGATTTAAGATCAGCAAGATGATGGTACTTTATATAGGGCATGTCGGTGCCCGTTTCGGCACCGCCGTTGCGGCGGCCACGGCCGGGCTGGCCTTGTCGCATACGATTGCCAAGGCGGTGCTTTACGGACTGTTTATAGGCCGGAAAATGCCGTTTTTGCGCACCCCTAAACTGGCGGATAGCCACTCACTTCGGCAGGCGCTGGTGGATGCACATGAAGAGACGCTGATGGCTATGATGTTGATTGCCTGTGCTATCGCACTCTATCTGAATTTCGGATTTGAAACCGTAGAGGTGAATTGGTGGCTGGGCGTGTTGCTGGTGCAGTCGTTGCCGTATTTTGCTTCGTCGGTCCTGTCGGTTATCAGCGCCATGCCCAGGTTATC
Organism: Thiotrichales bacterium; assembly: GCA_014763835.1. GTDB lineage: Bacteria > Pseudomonadota > Gammaproteobacteria > Thiomicrospirales > Thiomicrospiraceae > Thiomicrorhabdus. Next base: position 5,804 of record JACXUQ010000016.1, on the reverse strand, counting down.
GGGGGCGTGGATTGGTTTCAAGGCTGATTAGAGACAGACGCTTTCCAGGGCGAGTAAACGGTTCGTACGGATGGGGTGCCGCGTTTTATTTCCTTTTATAAGGGTGTAAGAATTATTGAATATAATAATCGCGGTTTCTCATATACATGGGCAGACTTATCCACGATATTGTTATGGTTTAATTTCAGTTTGCTTTACGAGAAGTTTTTAGAGGGGATTCAAATGGGAAAAAATAGATGGCTTATGGCCTTGGCGGCTGTGGGGGTACATATCTGTATCGGTTCGGTCTATGCGTGGAGTGTCTACGTTAATCCGATCAAGGCCGAGATGAATTGGACCTTAACGGATGTAACGATTGCATTCAGTATCGCGATTTTCTTTTTGGGTTTGTCCGCCGCGTTAATGGGCAAGTTTGTCGAGCGCAACGGCCCCAAAGCCTCCGCTATTATTGCCGCCGTGCTGTTTGGTTTGGGCGCTATCGGGTCAGGTCTTGCGGTCCTGATGGAATCCAAAATGCTGCTCTATTTTTTCTATGGCGTATTGGGTGGCTGTGGTCTGGGGATCGGCTATATCGCACCGGTATCTACATTGGTTCAATGGTTCCCGGATAAGCGCGGGATGGCGACCGGTCTGGCGATTATGGGCTTTGGTTTTGCTTCCGCCGTGTGGGGGCCGACAATCAAAGTCTTGATTTCCGAAGTGGGTGTCGCTTCAACCTTTATCATTTTGGGTGCGACCTATTTTGTCATTATGTTTGCATCGGCGCTCTATCTGGAAAAACCGGAAGAGGGTTACTTGCCTGAAGGTTTCAAGAAAAAGGTGGAAGCCGGTCACAAGACCATCAAGCAGGACCTGGCGATGTTGGGTGTGCATGAAGCGGTGAAAACCCCTCGATTCTACGGCCTATGGTTAATGCTATTCATTAACGTGACCTGCGGGATCGCCATTATCGGCGTGGCATCGCCATTGTTACAGGAGGTGCTTGGGGTGTCGGCACTGGTTGCTGCAGCTGCGGTGGGTTTAATGGGAATCTTTAATGGCGCAGGCCGTATTTTCTGGGCATCGCTGTCGGATTATTTGACCAGACCGGTCGTTTACATCATTTTCTTTGCGACCCAGGCCGTGGCGTTTTATGCGTTGCCGTCGATTACCGAAATCATTATTTTCCAAGTGATTCTGTATTTCATTATGTCCTGTTATGGCGGCGGCTTCGCCTCTTTGCCGGCCTATATCGGCGATATTTTCGGTACCAAGGAGCTGGGCGCCATTCATGGCTATGTGCTTACCGCCTGGGCGGCGGCCGGTCTGGTGGGGCCGTTGATTATTTCGATGGTCAAAGATGCAACCGGTTCTTATGCGGAAACGCTGTATGTGTTTTCAGGTTTCTTTGTGGTGGCGTTGGTAATCTCCATTGCCATGTTGATTAACATCAAATCGATTCAGAAAAAGCAGGGGCTTGTTTCCTAAAAGCCCGGAGGCACCCGGCCTGTTCACTTTTAAGACCGTCAAAAACGGTCTTGCCTAAGCCAGCTTATTGCTGGCTTTTGTGTTTTTAGAAGCTGTTATAAGCGTTTGATAATATCCCTTTATCCGACCTAAGTATTTTTAGGGTATATACCAATTGATAATGATTGCTACACTTCTTATGCTATAGGCACATGACACCTATTAAATGAGCAGAGGTAAGAGCAATGTGGCGTTATCATTTCAAGCATTTATGGTTTAGAGATCAATCCGAAGAGGTGGTGTTTATTAACAGGTATGCGGTGCAGATGCGTGCCGGCCTGATGTTGATTTTGCCGATTTATATGGTGATAGTGCTCTTTACGACGGTGTTGGCGCCAACCTGGACGGTTGTGCCCAATACCTTTGCGGAAGAGACATTTGATATGACCGATGAGTTGCGCACGATTTTCAATGTGCAGGCTTACCGCACGGCCTTTGATTACACCATTCCCAGTCTCGTGCTGCTCTACGGCCTGTTTGAGATGTTGGCCGGCATGTTTACCAAAACCGCCTATTTGTCGCCCACCATCCACCTGGCGACTTTGCTGACACGTCATATCCGGCCTAAATGGGAACCCTTAAAACCCAAACGTTTTGCCTGGTCAATCGGCGCTACGCTGATTGTCTCTTGCTTGCTGTTTTTTAACCCCGACACGGCAGCTCGCTTTATTAATGGTCTGTTTGCCAGCGAGCTGTTGCCCACCGATGCCAACTGGATGCCCGATTTTATCCCTTTGCTGGTGGGTGTGTGTTTTTTGCTGATGTGGATGGAAGCCGTATTCGGGTTTTGCTTGGGTTGCAAACTGCATTGGCTGCTCGCCAAGATTGGGGTTTTCAAAGAGCATTGCTACGACTGCATGAATGTCGACTTTGACCAGAAACGCTGGATGGAGGAGCGTAAAGCCCTGGAAGCGGGCTTGCAAAAAAGTCTCGAATAAAAACTCAACAGGCCGGGTCTTAAGGTGGGATGCTGAATTAACTAAATTCACTGATGTCTTTATCAAAAAAATTGAAGATGTGGCTGGCACACGACCTGCGTATAAAGAGGAGGCATCAGCGGTCGGCTACCCCGCCAAACAAAGGGGATGACTTCAAGACGGGTCATATCTATTGTTAAAAACTATCAATAGCTTCAATTTAATTTATTGGTAAAACAGACTCTAAGGATTTATACCTAGCTAAAGGCTTATGGAGGCCTTTAGAAGTCATCCGAGGAGATACGATATGACACAGTCAGCAGGCAAATGCCCGGTCATGCACGGGGCGAATACGGAAGCGCAATCGTCAGTGATGGATTGGTGGCCAAACGCACTTAATCTAGATATTCTGCATCAGCACGATACCAAAACCAACCCTATGGGCGAGGACTTTGACTATGCGCAAGAGTTCAAAAAACTGGATTTGGAAGCACTTAAAAACGATTTGAAAGCGTTGATGACCGACAGTCAGGCGTGGTGGCCGGCTGATTGGGGGCATTACGGCGGCTTGATGATCCGCATGGCATGGCACTCGGCCGGTTCTTACCGTGTTGCCGACGGGCGCGGCGGGGCCGGTACGGGTAACCAGCGTTTTGCGCCGCTGAACAGTTGGCCGGATAACGTTAACCTCGATAAAGCACGCCGCCTGCTATGGCCGATTAAAAAGAAATACGGCAACAAGATTTCCTGGGCGGATTTGATGATTTTGGCCGGCAATATGGCCTATGAGTCGATGGGTTTGAAAACCTTTGGTTTCGGCGGCGGGCGTGTGGATATCTGGCACCCCGAAAAAGACATCTATTGGGGGTCGGAGAAAGAGTGGCTGGCTCCCTCGGGCAGTAAAGGCAGCCGTTACTCAGGTGAGCGCGACCTGGAAAACCCGCTGGCGGCGGTCATGATGGGGCTGATCTATGTGAATCCGGAAGGGGTGGATGGCAAGCCCGATCCGTTGAAAACCGCGCAGGATGTGCGCGTGACCTTCAAGCGCATGGCGATGAATGACGAGGAGACCGTCGCCTTGACGGCCGGTGGCCATACCGTCGGTAAGTGTCACGGTAACGGCGATCCTGCCAATTTGGGGCTGGATCCGGAGGCAGCCGGTCTGGAGGAGCAGGGCTTGGGGTGGAACAATCATACTTCGCGGGGCATTGGCCGCAACACGGTTTCCAGCGGTATTGAAGGCGCCTGGACCACGCATCCGACCCAATGGGATAACGGCTACTTCTATCTGCTGTTCAACTACGATTGGGAGCTGAAGAAATCCCCTGCGGGTGCCTGGCAATGGGAACCCATTAATATCAAAGAAGCAGACAAACCGGTGGATGTGGAAGACCCGAGCAAACGCTATAACCCCATTATGACCGACGCCGATATGGCGATGATCAAAGATCCGATTTACCGGGAAATTTCCAAAAAGTTTTACGAAAATCCGGATTATTTCTCCGAAGTGTTTGCGCGTGCCTGGTTCAAACTGACGCACCGCGATCTGGGGCCGAAGTCGCGCTACCTGGGGGACGATGTTCCCGCTGAGGACCTGATTTGGCAAGATCCCGTGCCTAAGGTCGATTACACGCTGAGCGATGCGGAAATTATCGATTTAAAAACCAAAATACTGACAAGCGGATTAACGATAGCCGAATTGGTGGCAACTGCCTGGGACAGTGCGCGAACCTATCGGGGGTCGGATATGCGCGGCGGCGCCAACGGCGCCCGCATCCGTCTGGCACCGCAGAAAGATTGGCCGGGTAACGAGCCAGCGCGCCTGCAAAAAGTGTTGGGAGTCTTGGACGGCATTCGGGCCGATCTGCACAAACCCGTGAGCATGGCGGATTTAATCGTACTCGGCGGTACGGCCGCGGTTGAAAAGGCCGCCAATGAAGCCGGCGTAAACATGACTGTGCCGTTTGCTGCGGGACGCGGCGATGCCACTCAGGAGATGACGGATGTTGAATCGTTTGAATACCTGGAGCCGTTGCACGATGCGTTCCGCAATTGGTTGAAAGCGGATTATGTGGTTTCACCGGAAGAGATGATGTTGGACCGCGCTCAACTGATGGGGTTGACCGCACCGGAAATGACCGCACTGGTTGGCGGAATGCGTGTGCTGGGGACCAATCACGGCGGCACTGAACACGGTGTGTTTACCGAGCGTGTCGGCGTGTTGAGCAACGATTTCTTTGTGAATCTGACCGACATGGCCAATACCTGGCATCCCGTGGGCGAAAACCTTTACGAAATCCGCGACCGTAAAACGGGGGCGGTGAAATGGACGGCCACACGTGTCGATTTGGTATTCGGTTCCAATTCGGTGCTGCGCGCCTACGCGGAAGTGTATGCACAAGATGACAATCAGGAGAAGTTCGTGAAGGACTTCGCAAACGCGTGGGTGAAGGTGATGAATGCCGATCGATTTGATCTGGCTTGATTCATAGCCACTTGTAAGCCTTACAAAGCCAGCATAATGCTGGCTTTTGTGTTGTTGAAAGTCTGAAAAAATCCGGCTGAAAAAACTCAACAGGCCGGGTAGGCTACCCGTTTCAAATCAGGTTCAGTTGCTTCAGGGCGCTAATCGGGTCTTCTGCTGTTGTCTGGTAGACGGCGATGTTGTCCTGTAGCAGGCGCTGCATCAAACCGTCACCCAAGCCTTGGGTCACGAAGGCGTTGATGCCCTGCAACGGGTGTTCGGGATGGTGTGATAAACCGCCTTCGAGGTGGCGCAAGGTTTGTTCGCGGTTTAATTTGATGTGGTTTTGGCGAACGATTTGGCCGTCTGCGATTTCAAAGACTAAATACCCGGGACATTTGCCGGCGTGGCCCGAAAGCGTTTGTCCATTGGGGCTCGTCATGGCGATTTTCAGAAGTGTTGTCATGTTGTATGTCCTTGGCTGAACCGGTTAGGCGATCAGTTTGGCAAGCGGGGAGTGGCGCAGCGGTTTTTGCATGGCATCAACCGTGACGACGGTGGTTTTGGCGGTAGCCAGTAAGGTATCCGAACCTGCTTTAAAGATGTGTTGCAAAAACTGATAGCGCAGTTTGCTCAGCGCGCTGACTTCGACCGTAATGTAAAAACGGTCGTGCGCTTTGATCGAATGCAGGTATTCGATTTCGATTTCGATTTTGGATACCATCAGATTTATGCCCTGTCTCGCCAGGGAGGCAAAATCGATTCCGTTTTCAAGCAGTAAGCGGTGCTTGGCATTATGCATTGGCCTTATTTAATACGAGAGCTTTGCACGAGTGGGGCGCGAAATAAAAATGAGGAAAAAATTGGCTGGTTGAGGCGGAAAACGCAGCTAATAGCTCGCTATTAGCAAGTTTTTC
>JACXUQ010000015.1 GCA_014763835.1 Thiotrichales bacterium | reverse complement strand
TGGAAAGCGTGGGCGTTAAGCCGCACAATCACTGAAATCTGATGTCACGTGTCGCTTAGCAAAAAGGCCTGATTTTCAGGCCTTTTTCTTTTATGGGTGTTGTGTGTTTTATGCGTTTTATGCACGTTTAGGGCGCGCGCATTCAGACCGTGCGGCGTTTGATCCACCAGGCAAAAGCCGCACCGCTGGCAAACATCAGCAAAGAATAGGTCACGGCCGGGATCATCATGGCGGCATTGCCAATCAAGGTCCCGGCCACCACCAGCGCCAGCGTGCCGTTTTGAATGCCCACTTCAAAACCGATGGCAATCGCCTGCGGTTGCGATAAACGGCTGCGCTGGGCGAGTTGATATCCCAAAATCAGTACGCTGACATTCAGCAGCAGCGTGGCTAACCCGGCCTGTGCAAAAAAGCTTGCCATGTTGTGGGCGTTTTTAAGCACAATCAGGGCGATGACCAGCAGCAGAAACGCGACCGAAAACCATTTGAAAAAGGCCTCCATTCTGGCCGCCGCATGGGGCCAGCGCGACAGCACAAACATGCCCAAGGCCACCGGAATTACGGTGATGAGCAAGAGCTGCACAATGGTTTTGACAATGGGCAGCGTGAATTCGGTGCCGCTGCCCATAAAATAAACCATGCTCAAGGCGGCCACCAAAGGGATGGTAAAGGGCGTAATCAGGCTCACGACAGCGGTGAGGGTGATGGAGAGCGACACATCGCCCCTGGCCAGATAGGTAAACAGATTGGAGGTTGCTCCACCGGGTGCGAGCGCAATAATCATCAAACCCACGGCGATTTCGGGCGGCAGCGCCAGCACAATGGCAAGGCCAAAGGCGATTAGCGGCAAGAGTAACATCTGCCCGACCAGTCCGATGGCGACGGCTTTGGGCGCGCGAACGACGGCGCTGAAGTCGGCCGGTTTCAGCGATAACCCCATGCCGAACATAATCAGAAAGAGGGCGGCGGGCAGGATAACCTGGGTTAACAGATCGGCAGACATAACGGCTCCGTAGCAAAAAATAAATGGCTACGAATTTTAACGGAAAGTGTGGGGAGAGGCGATTAAAAAGCCTTATTACCGTATTGACGGCAATAAGGCTCTTTAGGAGAGTACAGCAGGAGAGTACAGCGGTTTGGCGGCTTGGAAGCGCAGCTTTCCCTTAGTTGAACGCGTAGGTGTCGTAAACTACACCGTAAACGCGGGGTTTATCCACACAGGCATCCCAAGACCAGCACATAACCTGGTTTTGATAGACCTCTGCAAATAAATTCTGTTGTGCGCGAAGCGCCTGCGCCTCGCTCACAGCGGCTTGAATTTGTTGTTTACTGCCATCAAATGCCCAGCTGTCAGCTTGGCTTTGGGTAGCTGTCAAAAGGACGATTGCGGCGCTGGCGGCCAAAAGCGTTTGTTTCGTTTTTTTCATGGAAGCACCTGTCACAAAGTTGTAATAAATTAAATGAATGCTAGCATAGCTAAAACTTATATAAGGGTTTACTTATTTAATTTGGCATTGCAACCTTTTTTTGCACAGGCCGGGTGAAGGCGCATAGCGATGATATGGGTGAGACGGTTTTGCCATCGCGTGCGCGCGCTTCTATAATGGTTGGCATATTACTGAACATGATTGAACAAGACTAAACAGGCGTTTTTGCGGCCAGCGCCGCGCGCCCTAAGGAGAAAAAATGTTAATGCTTGTCTCGCCAGCTAAATCGCTGGATGAAAAAACAGCGGTGCAAACTGCGCAGCAATCGCACTGTGTGTTTTTGGAGCCGGCGGCGCAGTTAATCGCCGAGTTGCAGAAAATCGGGCCGGTTGAAATCGGTCAGCTGATGCACATCAGCGATGCGCTGGCCGAGCTGAATTATGAACGCTTTCAGAATTGGCGCCTGCCGTTTCCTCAAGAAACCGCCAAGCAGGCCGCGTGGCTTTTTAAAGGCGATGTCTACCAGGGGTTGGATGCCTATTCGCTGGATGAGGCGGGCGTGAATTACCTGCAAAACCATCTGCGTATTCTTTCGGGACTGTACGGTCTGCTTAAGCCCTGCGATTTGATGCTGCCTTACCGCTTGGAGATGGGCACGGCGTTTGCCAATGCCAAAGGCAAAGATTTGTATGCGTTTTGGGGCAACGCACTGACCGAACAGTTGAATGCAGAGCTGGCTGAACAGGGCAGCCATACGCTGGTGAATCTGGCCTCCAATGAGTATTTCAAGGCGGTCAAACCCAAGCTGCTCAACGCGCGCATTATTACGCCGATTTTCAAGGATTGGAAAAATGGCCAGTACAAAATCATCAGCTTCTACGCCAAAAAAGCGCGCGGCCTTATGGCGCGTTACGCGGCTGACCAGCGTATTGAAAACCCCGAAGAACTCAAGTACTTCAACTACGAAGGCTACGCCTTTGCCCCTGAACTCTCCAACGAAACCGACTGGGTGTTTACACGTCGCGTCGAAGCATAACCCCAAAAAAACTTAACCCGGCCTGTTCAATTCTGCGCGGCCATTTGTTGTTTGAGTTGTTTGGCGGCCATGGCGTAGCCGCCTTCGGTGGCATCTACAAAGTGGATATGATTGACGCCGGTTTGAAAGACCATGCAGGTAATCAGCGCGGCGTGGGTGCGGTGGCAGCCGTAATAGAGCCGGCCGGCGCGGTATTCATTTTCGAGCCAGTTGAGCAACGCTTTTAGCGGCGCTTCATCGCACGCAAACACCATGCGCAGGGCGTCATCCACTTTTTCATAATCGCTGTGGCGGATGAGATCGGTTTTATACTCTCCCCAGTTAAAGCCGTTGTGGGTCAGGCTAAAGCGCATCCAGGTTTTGCCTACCAGATTTTCAAACAGGATTTTTAGCGTATCCAAGGCGCGCCGCATCGCGCCGGCCTGCGGGTGTTTGCTGTAGGTTTCGAGCATGAATTTCTGCGGATTCAGGCTCAACGCCAAGCCGGTCTGCGAGAGCGGACAGAATTCGGCGTTGCTGCCAATAAAGCGCTGCAAAGTGGCGTTAAAGTCAGTGTAAAACTGTAAAGCGTCGCTTTCGCTTTGGCAGCGCGGTTTGACAATCAGGCTGCAGGTCAGGGCTTTGGGGCTGGGAATCTCGTTCCAGCGGCATTCAAAGCCGCTGAAATCGGCCTGCGCGGGGGTGGCGTCATGCAGCAGAAAAGCGCCTTGTTTGACGATTTGATCGGCCTCTTCGAGCCCGCCGCCAATAAAAAAATACTGCATCAGATGAGCGCTGCGTTCAAAGCGCGTCACCTTGACCGGCCTGTGCAGTTGCGCCACCGGCACGAGCCCGACGCGCAGGGTCAAGGCCGCACTCTCTTGCGCCAAAATCTGCGTGCCTCTGAGCGCGGCTTCGACCTTGTTTTTGAGAGGGGGCGGAATGCAGAAGGTCGCGCCGTCGCCGCCGAACACATAGGGAACCGGTTGCGGCTGACAGGCGTTGAGCACCGCCGCAATGGCGCTGCCGCCCACGGCGTTGATGGCGCGGTAGCCACCGTTTTCGATGGCGCGGGTGGAGTTGGCAATGTCGGCCACCACCACATACCAGTCGTCTGGAATGCGCGCAAATGAGCTGGCTTTGAGGGTTTCTGCAAAGTCGTTGGTGAGCGGAATCTGCGCGACAAAATCGGCGTGGTCTGGCATGGTCTGCCTCCTCAATCGTCCAGTGTGAGGCTGAAGTCGGTCAGCTGCTCCGGCCGCAAATAGCGGTTGTAGGCGGCGTAGGTGCCGCTTTCAAAGAAAAAGCGCAACAGGGTTTTATCGATTTCGCCGCGATTAGCCATGTCGCACAAAATGCCCACTACTTCGGCAATGGTCAGCGGAGTTTTGTAGGGACGCTTGGGCGAGGAGAGCGCCTCATAGAGGTCGGCCAGTACCAGAATCTGGTCTTCGAGGGTCAGCTCTTTGGCGGTCAGGCCGCGCGGATAGCCTTGGCCGTTGAGTTTTTCGTGGTGGTTGGCGGCAATGTCCACAATGCGGCCGTATTTTTTGGGAAACGGCAGGGTTTGCAGCATCTCCAGCGACAAACGGGCGTGATCCATAATGATTTGGCGCTCGCGTTCGTTGAGCGTGCCCTGTTTAATGCAGAGGTTCAAGACTTCGTCGGCGTTGAGCAGCGGATGCGGCTGGGCGTTGTGTTCGTAGGTGCGCTGGGCGATGGCGCGAATCTGCTCGGCTTCGGCTTCGCTCAGCCGTTGGCGGCCGCTGTTGATGCGTTGCAAAAACGCCAGTTCGTCATCCAGCACCGCGTTGTGTTCTGCCCAGCCGGCACGCAAGGGCTGTGTGTCGATGTGATGTTGCTCAAGCTGTGTTTCCAGCCGTTGCGTCCAGCTTTGCTGCTTGAGGAGCGCCATGCGCAGCGCAATCAGTTCTATGCGGTCCACTTTGGTTTCGAGTTTGGTGGCTTTGTGGAGGATAAATTCAGGCGTGGCGATTTTGCCGACATCGTGCACCAGTCCGGCGATTTTGATGGTGTGCAGGGTTTCGGGCGAATAGGTCACGTCGGGGTAGGTGGTGGTGTCGGCATGAATCGCCTGCGAGATGATCTGTGCCAGCTCTGCCACTTGCAGGACGTGTTCGCCGGTAAAGCTGCATTTTTCGTCAAAGGCTTTGTTGATGGCGGTGGCAAACGACTCGAACAGCGCTTCCATCTGCTGAATGAGCAGGGCGTTGGAAAGTGACAGCGCGGCTTGCGCGGCCAGCGCCATGGCGTTGGCTTCGTCCTGCGCGCTGAAAAGGGTGGGGTGACCGCAGGCATCGGTTTTGTTGATGAGTTGCAGTACGCCCAATAGCTCCTGACGCTGGTTCAACAGCGGTACGACCAGCATGGATTTTGAGCGGTAGCCGGTTTGGGCATCGAATTGGCGGGTGCCGGAGAAATCGAATTCGGTATTCCGGTAAAGGTCGTCAATGCGTTTGGCTTGTTTTTGCAGGGCGCACAGCGCCGAAGCCATTTGCCTGTTGGGGGTGCCGTCGGGCAGATAAAGCGGCAGGCCGGGCCAGTCAATGGGGTTCTCCAGTCCGCCCAGCTGGAGGTTGAGGGTGCGGTTTTTAACCACGGCAAAATGCAGCTGTGCCTCATTCTCGTCATAGCGGTACAGTGTGCCGGCATCGGCCTGGGAGAAATCCATGGCCTCTTCCAGAATCATTTCCAGCAGACGCTCCAGCGAGTCTTCGGCCGACAAGGCCTGAGCGATTTTGAGCAACGATTTTAACTGCGTGTGGCGGCTGTCGGCTGGCGGTGTTGGCGCGGTAAGCTGAATCTGGGGGGGCGCGTGATGAATCGCCAGACATTGCCCGTGCTGCAAGCAGCCGCCGAAGGTGTGTGTGTCGGGTTTGGCAAACAGCGCCTGCAATTCGTTTTCGATGGTATGGAGATAGCCCGGTTTAAGGTGGTAGGCGTAAATGTTGAGCGGTCGCGCAATGCCGGCCAGTTGCTGTTCGAGCAGGGCGGGGGTGAGGTGGCGGCTGGTTTCGGCGAGGTTTTGCAGTGCGCTGGGAAACGAGGTTTCGATAATCAGCGTGTGCAGGTTGGGGGTTTGGTTAATCCAGCGGTTCAATTCGGGGTTGAGCGTGGTGTCGCCGCTGATGAGCACGCCTTGATGGTTGGCTTCGAGATAGTAGCCGTAACAGGGAACCGTGTGGTTGGCGGGCACCGGCGTGAGGCTGAAGTTTTCAATAAAAACGTGTTCGTAAGGTTCCAGCGCAATGAATTCGATGGCAGGCTGGTGCAGTTGCGGATGGTTGAAGGTATGAAACGCCGGCCAGATTTCGCCGTTGAACAGGTGGCGGGTCAACGCATCGATGGTCTGTTGGGCGGCGAAAATACGCAGCGGTTGGGTCAGGCGGCCATAAACGTTGTCAATCAAAAAGGGCAGGTCGCGAATGTGATCGCTGTGCGCATGGGTGAGAAAGAGGTTGTGAATCTGCTCCAGCTCATCGCTCAGGTCGGCCAGAAGGTGCCCGGCGTCAATCAGCGTGTGTTTGCCGACACGGAAGCAGCTGCAATGGACTTGGGCGCCAGCACCGCCGTGGGCACCCAGAATTTCGAGAGTAAGCGGCAACAGAACCTCCGTGCAATCCTAATTGCGCCTGGGGCAGGCGCAGCTTCACTATGGGGTTATTTTACTGAAAGCGCCGGACGTTTGCAGTGATTTTGCTGCGCATAAAATGAACAGGCCGGGTAGTTGACCAGGCCTGTTCAAAATTGGCAGACTGTTTTAAAGCTCGATATATTCGCGGTTGCCGCTGTCGTCCGCTTTGAAGATGACCAATTCAAAGTTGTCAACACGATTGCGCAAGGTGCTGTTGCCTTGCCATTCGCTTTTGCTGGTATTCTCGAGAACCAGAATATCGTATCCCAAGCCACCGTCGATTGAGGTATTGATTTGGCCGGTACTGTCTTGACCTGCCGTGCCGACCCACAAAACATCATCATCCCGCCCCATATTCAGGCCGGAACCGGATTGGATATTGCCCTGAATCCACACCTTGTCATTGCCGCGGTCGCCGAGCATGTCGCCATAAAGATCGCCGCCGAGAACGAACTCGTCATCGCCGCGGCTTAAATCCACATTGCCTTGGGCATTGCCGACGATATAGAGCTGGTCGTTATCGTAACCGGTATCAATATCGCTACCCGAGGCAAGGTCATTGCCAATGCTCAGATAGTCGTCCCCACCTCCGAGATTGATATCGGTTTCGACATTATGGTTCACCAGTATCACATCGGGACTATCGACATTATTTGAAACCGGAACGGTGTCATCGGCGGTGATATCAAAGTCTTCATAGGTGGGGGTTAGGCCTGAAGAGGTAGCGGTGGAAGTGAAACTGTCCCAGTTGAGGTTTCTGGCGAGCACATTGGCTTTGATTTCATAACCGCTAATAAGCACGATGGTATCGTCAAAAAAGGCATTGTCTGCATTGCTTGCGGAGGCTTGATGGTAATAGAGGTCTGTGTCGCAGTTCTCTTGCGATGCGGTATTCTGACCGGCACAGTTACTCAAAGCGTCGGCTCCATCCTGATTAAAAGCGACTAAGACCACGCTGGCGGTATGGATGGACAGATTGGCGTGGTTGGCGACTGTAGCAGCATTGCACAGCGCACTGCTTTGGTTACAGACATAGTAATTGCCATTGCCTCGATCGTTTGAGATGGGTGGGGTGTTGGTCATGCTGAACCAAGGCACCGTATTGGCTCCGAGATTGCAGAAAAAACTGGCTGAACTGCGTTTGTCACAAATCTGCGTTGCATCGGTTGCGTCAGTATTAACCGCATAACGTAGCGGATTGTTCCATGGATCAAAGACGTCGGCTTTTTGAAAACCCAGGTCAAGATAGGGAAGTGTTCCGCTATTTACCGTGCATTTTTCGATCGCATCGCTTCCGATTGTCACCGTGGTCCGGTTCTCATGGCCATCGTTGTCCGAGTCGGGACAGGGCAGGTATTTGTGAATTCGGCCGAAGTTGAGAATTTCTTGCTTAATATTATTTAAGCTTTTTTCTGATTCCTTAAGTTTTTGCACATGATGAATCGAACCGATATTGGTAGAGACGCCAATCAGGATAATGCCCAAAATGGCTGTCACCACGGCCAGTTCGACCAAGGTGAAGCCGGCCATCTTGGCCGTGCTTTTGTGAGGGAGGAAGCGGTTTGCAAGCATTACTCTAACCCCTGTGTCTGTGAAATGCCATCAATCGGTTGAACGCTTGGAAAATCAGGTATCAATGGCGGTGTGCCATAGAGAATCAGCTGGATATTGGTAAAATCGACCTGTTCATCCGTACCGGTGGTGGCGACGGCAAATTCTAGATTGGCATCCCCGTTTTCATCGAGGGTAAAAACGACTTCATGGGCGTCGTCCCAATATTTTTCACGTCGGTTGGGCACACCGGGTTCTCCGCCCAGCGCGGGATCGTAGTAATCATAATAACCATCCTGATCGCTCAATCGGGAGTCGTAGGTCAGTGTTTCCAAAATCTCACCGTTGGCGGCGATAAAGGCTTGATCGCTAGTTAATCCCGGATTCCGTCTGCTGGGTTGATCCCAGGTGCCATATGCCTTGGTATCGACCTGCATCACTACGGTCTTGCCGGCATTTTCGGCACCGAAGCTGATGGTCTGGCTGGCTACCGCAGTTTGTACATTCTGGCTATAGGGGTTGTTGTCGCCGATATTGCCGATGCTTTTGTCGGCACCGCTGCCGAGAATATTCTCGCCGCTTTTCAGCGTGACGTTGGCGTTAGTGTTGATGTTATTAACGGTTTCATAGGTTTCGGTTTCCGTATATTTCTTCAATTCATAGGCGCTGATACCCAGCAAAGCGTCATCATAGAATGGGCTTTTAGAGTAGGGGCGCACCACAAAGTTTCGATCAAGGTCGATATTCTCGGCTTCATCGGCATCTAGGCCCACTGAGAGCTGGCCGTTTTGGTTTTTGGCCACCAAAATGACAACCTGACCGTTGGCGATCGTTTCGGAACAGCCCGTATCCGCGCAGATTCTCAAGTTGTTTGTGCCCAATTGTGTCTCCGTGGGCAATGTGGAGTCATTGAATGCGGGAAGCGCACTGCCCGGAAAGACGCGGTTGGCCGGGAGAGAGGGAATCGGGTCGCGGTTAAAAAAGCAGGAAGTGTCTGTGGGGCACTCCAGCATCAGATCGGCACTGGTCACACCCTGATCTACGGCGTAGACAATTAAATTTCCCCAGCTGTCTTCAACGGAGGCACGACTTAATCCAAGTGTCTCATAGGGCACTGTGCCGGTATGCGTAGTGCATGTAGAAACCGGGATATTAGGAATGGCAGGCTGTGCCGGTACGGCAGGAATCGCCGGAATGGTCGGTCTGGTTTCTGTTCCGGGAACGGCTTGAATCGCGGGAGTGGCCGGAACGGCGGGAATTCTGCCGCTGACGTTTGTTCTGGATTCATAGCCATTTTGATTGGCGTCTGGACACGGCACGAAATTATTCTTTTCGGTGAATTTGAGAATCGCTTTTTTAATGACCTGTAATTTTGCCTGACTCTCCTGCCATTTGGCATGGTCGTGGAATTCTGAGTAGACGGCTAACGAACCCGCACCCAGTACCGAGACGATGGCAATAACGATGGCAAGCTCAAGCAGGGTGAAGCCTTGGTTGTGTGAACGGTGAGTTTCATTGTTCATTATTTACCCTCTCAATTTAAACCGCGTTCGGATTTTAAAATGGCGTATTTCATTTCATAACCGGTCAGCCACGCCAAGGCGTCGTCTGCCTGATTGATTGAAGATTGCCAGAAGTAACCGTCGCCATCGGCATTTTCTTCTTCAACGGCAGACAGCGCATTAACACTGGCGGTGTCGATCAGATTCCAGGTTTGCGTACTGTTTTTGCCAAAGCTGACAATCACGGCGATGGCGCCTTTTTCCAGGATATCGTCGCTATTGGTTGAGGCATTGCACTGAGAGGCTTCGCTTTCGGAACACACCGTTAAGGTGCCGGCACCGGCGGTAACGCCAGTAGGCGGTGTATTGAGTGTGAATAAGGGGGCCGCGGTGGCTGAGAAGTAGCTGGCTGCAGAGTTGCTATCCTCTATATCAGTAGTGTTGGCATGGGTATTAACTTGGTAGAAGAGACGTTCATTCCATGCATCATCCGGTGGCGCGCCCAGCATCAGGTGCGGCAATTTACCGGAAGTGGCAGTGCATTGATTTCCCGTCCGGTTTTCCCAGCCGTCGTTGTCGCTATCCGGGCAGGGAAGGTAACCGTTGGTTTGCACAAAACTGATGAGCAGGGTTTTGGCTTCAAGCGTCAGCGAGCGGTTTTCACGTTGGCGGTCATAATCTTCATTGATTGCTCTGGAATGGATGAGTTGAATCGAGAGAATGCTAAGAATGACGGCTACGATAGCCATTTCAAGCAGTGAAAATCCCGATTGGCAACGGTAAGAGCGATTAGGTGACATCGGCTTCATTTTACGCGTTCCTTAAGGGCAAACCAAACTGCGCCAGTCTTGTCCGGCGAGATTATTGACGGCAGTGCCATCACAGGTGTAAACCGGGCGGTTTGTCGGATGGGTATAGGCGCAGGCGTTGAACCAGTTGGCAGTATTTTCAGTAACAAGTGAACATAAATCGGGTACGCCGTCCTGGGGCGAAATATCCTGGCTGACTCTGGCTAAAATAGCCGCCTCCCACTCTTTGCGGGTAATCGTAATGACGTAATCATTAAACACGTCCGGCGTGGTGCCCACCGATTGAAAGTTGATGTTGTAACCCAGGGTAGCACTGGGCTGTTCCAGGTAGTCGCCAATACTATTGCTTGGACGCGATTGATTACTCAGGGGAGGGCCGGCATAAAAAAGCGCCATTACGATTTCATCTTTGCCGTCAACCATCAGCGGCGGAACATCATGGTTGGAGAGGTCCTGCACTTCAAGCGGCATTTGTACATTCACCGGTGCAAAGCGCAACGCATTGTCATAGGCATAGTAGGCATGGTGATCAACCAGGCGCGCATCAACGGCAAACCAGTAAAGCGAGGGATCGATCCCAGAATCAATGAATGAGAAGAAATGGCTGGCTTCCTGTGTGGGCACACGCCCGATAACAAACAGCTGGTTAGTCGCCGAATCATAGGCGCAGGGTCTGTCAGCGGCACCATCGCCATCCGTATCGGGACAAGGAAAATACCCCACACCTGGGGTCACGGCTTGATTCGAGAAGATTTCAGGTTGGAGCACAGCATAGGCCAGCATACGCTCCTTAATCGCCTGTAATTCCAGAAGTTGGCGATCCTCGCTCTCAATCTTCATGGTATTGGAGCGGATTTGCCCGAGGGTTCCAAACCAAATAGCGGTGCCGACCGCTAACATCATCATGGTCATCAGTACGATAAATCCGCGCTGTTTAGACGGATTTGGAATCTTGTGTTGTGTGGCTTTCTTCATGATGGTGGTCTCAGCGAAGCCTGAACGTTATGGCAGATCACGTTGAAGTTATTTAATGGTTCGATTTTATAATTAATTGCCAGAAAATGTAATCTTATACTTGTACGCCATAAGCACCTGTTAAGGAATAATTTGGAGAGATTGTCGTGCGGAGCTTTGCAAGCCTGTTAGATGCCAAACAGGCTTGAAAGGTGATTGCGAGGGGGATTATTGAATCGTCGCCTTGCCATGAAACAGGCTATCCACCTCTTTTTGTCCATAACGCAGGTGGAAGTTGCAGATTTCGTTATGAATCACAATTTCGCCTTGCTCTTCCAGCAGTTTGCGGACTTCCTCTTCACCCAGAGAGAGAAGCATATTGTCAACTTTTTCCCGGTCTTGCGGACATTCGTATTGCACCTCTGAGGCCGCAAACAACTCCAGCAACTCCTCGTGGAAGAGTCGATGCAAAAGTTCTTCGGTGGCCAGTTGCGTCAGTTCTTGGTCTTGAACGGTCGTGGTGATGTGCATCACTCGATCCCAACCGTCGCTATCGTGCCCATCGGTATCGGGCATTTTCTGAATCATTACGCCGCCAATGGCCTGTTCATCAGCCGCCAACCACAGTTTGGACGGCAGTTGTTCCGACTGACTTAGGAACTCTTCAAAGGCTTCACTGATATTGTTGCCTTCACGCGGCACATAAGACTGGAAGTGGTGATTGGTCTGAATATTTTCCAAGGTTACCAAAATCTGACCGTCGCCCAAGAGTTCATCCAGCGTGGTTTCGGTGGTGATGGTGCGGTCGGTTTTGGCCATGCCGCGGATTTTAAGGTCGTGCGTGACTTCCACCACCAGCAGGGTCACCGGGCCTGATCCTTGGACTTGCAGTGTGATGCGGCCTTTGTGTTTCATGCCGCTGGCCATCAAAACCGACACGGCAGTCAGTTCGCCCAGCAGTTTGATAATGGAGAGCGGGTAATGACGGTCTTTAATCATTTGCTGCCAGCTTTCCTGCAAATGGATATGCTGACCGCGGATATTGAGTTCTTTAAATAAAAAACGTTGAACGGTGTTGGACATGGTGTGTTCTCTTTGTCTTAACCAG
>JACXUQ010000249.1 GCA_014763835.1 Thiotrichales bacterium | reverse complement strand
GGCGTAAACAGGCCGGCATCAAAGCCCATCTCTTTGTAAAGAATACCGGAATAGAAATCGACGTTTGGATACACGCCCTTATGGCCGAGCAACTCTTCACAGATGCGTTCCACTTCCATTGCCGTTTCAAAGGCCTTGCTCAAACTGCCTGCGGCACTCTTTTTCTCCAGTACTTCGGCAGACATCTTTTGCAGAATCGTGGCCCGTGGATCTTTGGTTTTATATTCGCGGTGCCCCATGCCCCAGATAACCTTTTTCTTGGCCAGACGCGCCTCGATATAGGCACGGGCGTTTTCGGGGCTGCCGATCTCATCCAACATCTCAATCACCTTCTGATTGGCACCGCCATGCAGCGGGCCGGATAACGAGGCGATCGCCGAAGAGATGACCGAGCATGGATTCGCCAGCGTGGAGCCGGTCACCATGGTGGTAAAGGTCGAGGCGTTGATAGTATGTTCGGCATGCAGAATCAGGCAGGCGTCCAACAGACGCGCCCAGTCCGGGTCCGGGTCTTCGCCAGTGACCATATAGAGAAAGTTTTCGGCATAGGTTAAATCCTTGCGCGGCTCAATCGGGTCATAACCGTTACGCATATGCTCCCACATTGCCACCAAGGTCCCCATGTGCGCGATAATCTTAACAGTCACATCATTGATGTAAGACTGGTTTTCGGTACCGCCTTTCATATATTCGGTACTGGGATAGAAGCTGGCCAGACTGGCGACCACCACCTGCAACATGTGCATCGGGTGCGTTGACGGCGGCAGGTTCTTCATAATCTCGCGAATATTGTATTTTACCCGGCGGTTCTGGCGCAGCTGTTCATCGAAAGAAGCGAGTTCTTCAGCCGTTGGCAAATCACCAAACAACAACAGCAAGGTGGTCTCTTCAAACGACGACTTTTCCGCCAACTCCATAATATCGTAGCCACGGTAGGTCAAAAGCCCCTGCTGGCCGTCGATAAAGGATATTTTGGATTCGGTCGCCGGAACCCCTGCCAACCCCGGAATATATTCCATACTCTTTCCTGATATTTCGCTGTTAGATATTGCCGCCGCACCCATACGGCTGGTTACTTTTTGAAAAACACAAAACGCCGCATTTATACGCTGAAAGAAGACCCGCAGCCGCAAGTCGTCGTGGCATTCGGGTTTTCGATCACAAAACGCGCGCCTTGCAAATCTTCCAGATAGTCAATTTTAGCGCCGACCAGATACTGGAAACTCATCGGGTCAACCAACAGGGTGACCCCGTTTTTCTCAACCATGGTATCGTCTTCAGCCTGACTCTCATCAAAGGTAAATCCGTAAGAAAACCCCGAACATCCGCCACCGGTGATATAAACACGCAGCTTCAAGTTCGGATTTTGCTCTTCTTCGATCAAACCTTTTACTTTGGCCGCAGCGGCATCCGTAAAAGTCAAAGGCGTTGGCATTTCAGACATGCTGTACTCTCCGTGATTAAGACATTGGCACGGGATGCTAAATAACCCTACAAAAACCAATGCCATGTCTTAAAACTAAAAAAGCATTATAACAAAAAGCCTCACCTTGTGACAGGCGAGGCCCAAATCGAAACCTAATCGAGTATCTCGTTATCAGGGCAACAAGGCCACCTGACGCAAACCGGCCGACTCATCCAGATTAAACAGGATATTCATGTTCTGCACTGCCTGACCGGCGGCCCCTTTGACGAGGTTATCAATAACCGAAGTCACCACCACCGTATCACTACCCTGCGGACGATAAACCGCCATGCGGCACATATTAGACCCCTTAACCATACGCGTTTCCGGCAGACTGCCCGTCGGCATCACATCCACAAAATACTCGTCGGCATAGGCCTCTTCATAAATCGTCTGCAGCTCCGCCTGACTCAAATCGCGCTTGAGCTTGGCATAAATGCTCGATTCCATGCCGCGAATCATCGGCACCAGATGGGGTACAAAGGTCAGCCCCACCTGCTTGCCGCTCAACTCGTTCAACTTATCGACCATCTCCGGCAGATGGCGGTGTCCGCCCACGCCGTACGCCTTGAAACTCTCGCTCATTTCCGCACCAAGCATCGCCACGCTGGCTCCGCGTCCGGCACCGCTGACGCCGGACTTGCCGTCGGCAATAATACCATCCAATTCAATCGCACCGGCCTTCACCAACGGCATAATGCCCAGCAGAATACTGGTTGGATAACAGCCCGGATTGGCGATGATACTGGCCTGTTGAATTTTTTCACGGTACAGTTCCGGCATGCCGTAAGCCACCTTGTCCATCAGATGACCGCAGGTATGCTCATGCTTGTACCACTGCGTCCAGACATCCAGATCGTTGATACGGAAATCGGCCGCCAGGTCAATCACCTTGACACCCGCACCCACCAACTCCTCGGCCATGCTCATCGCCACGCCGTGCGGCGTGGCGAAAAACACCACATCGCATCCCTTAAGCACGTCGGGGCTCGGCTCGGTAAATGCCAAATCATAGTGTCCGCGCAGATTGGGGAACATATCGGCGACCTTAACGCCCGCTTCACTGCGCGAGGTAATCGCAACCACCTCTGCCTGAGGATGCGCTGCCAGCAATCTCAATAGTTCCACGCCGGTATAACCTGTTCCGCCGACAATCCCCACCCGAACTTTTTGCATGATACTCTTCCGTTTTTCGTTCAACACAATGCCATTATTTTAACGAAATAATCATCCGATCAGCCAACTTTATTGTTTTGAGAGAGCTTTGCACGAGTGGGGCGCGAGAGAAAAATGAGGAAAAAATTGGCTGATTGTGGCGGAAAACGCAGCTAATAGCTGGCTATTAGCAAGTTTTT
>JACXUQ010000248.1 GCA_014763835.1 Thiotrichales bacterium | reverse complement strand
TTGGCCTCGATTTTGGCGGGCGCTTATGTGGGGATTCGCCTCGAAACACGCGGACGTTAAAATTGCCGCAATATCGGCTAAACTAGACTCAGTTTTTGGAGCAAAGAGGTCGTATGGGTTCCACTTCACTAAAACTGCATCTGTTTGAACAGCTTGCCCAGGTCAGCAAGGCGCTGGGGCAGGCCAACCGTCTGATGATTCTGGATGTGCTCACCCAGGGCGAGTGCGATGTGGACACGCTGCACCGCAAGCTTGGGTTGAGCATCGCCAATGTTTCCAAGCATTTGCAAACCCTTAAACAGGCCGGCCTGGTGAAAAACCGCCGCGACGGTCAGCGCATTATTTATGCGTTGAGCGACGCCTCGGTCTATCAGCTGATTGTGAGCCTGCGCGCCGTGGCGGAAACGCAGCTTGAGACGATGCAGGCTCTGCTGCAACAACATCTCAAGCCGCATACCCCGCTGGAACCGATCTCCCTGCAGGCGCTGAAAAAAATGGCGCGTGAGCAGCAGGCGTTTACCTTGCTGGATGTGCGTCCGCAGGACGAATTTGTGGCCGGGCATCTGCCCAATGCCATTAATGTACCGATTGAGCAGTTGCCGCAGAGTCTGGCGCAGCTTAATCGCGCCCAACCGTTGATTGTTTATTGCCGCGGGCCTTACTGCATGTGGTCGCAAGAGGCGGTCGAAGCCTTGCTGGCACAGGGTTTTGACGCCAAACGCCTGCTGGACGGCTACCCCGAATGGCAGGCGCACGAAGGCGCTTGAGAGCGAATATGAAAACCACGCTCACGATTGGCGTTTCTTTATGCTCGGCTGAGTCAGCTTTGGCGGGCCGGCGGCGCATCTGGGGTATTTTTGGCGTACCTTTGTACAGCACTCGGTTGGGTGGATGAGGCGCATTACAGCCGCCTGATTGCGTTGAGCCAGTTTCTGCCGGGGCCGGGTTCCAGTCAGGTGGGCGAGCAGGTCGGCAGAGAGGTCTTTTTAAGCGGTTACGCCTTGGCGCAGGCGGTGCCGGGGCCGATGTTTACCTTTGCCACCTATCTGGCGGCGCATCTGCTGCCAACTGCGCTATTCATCGGCGCACTCTTGGCGACCCTGGGGATTTTTCGGCCCGGTCTGCTGTTGATGCTGTGGTTTTTAAGCGTGCTGAAAACTTACATCGCCTTTTGGGGTGAAAAAGTGCGCCACAGGGCGATGGCGATTTTCACTGCAACCAGCACCGCCACGCCGATAATCAGTCCGGCTGTCAGATCGGCCAGCAGGCCCGGCCAGCCGTCAAAGGCGTGATGCACGGCATCAAGATGATGCACCGCAATGCCGCCGCCCACCAGCAGCATCGCCAGTGTACCGACCACTGCGAGCAGACGGATCAATTTGGGCAGGGTGGCAATCAGGCCTTGTCCGAGGGTTTTCAAACCGATTTTCAACAGGCCGGGTTGGTTGTGCGAGCGTTCAACCAGATGCAAGCCGGCGTCGTCCATGCGCACCATCAGCGCCACCAAGCCGTAAACGCCTACGGTAGCGAGCAAGGCGACAAAGCTGACCGCGGCAATCTGCACGCTCATGGTTTGCCCGCTGACCGCGCCGAGCGCGATAATGATAATCTCCACCGACAAAATAAAATCGGTCAAAATGGCCGAACGGATTTTCTGTTTTTCTATCCTCAGTAGGTCGGATGGTTCGGTCGTTTCCTGACAGGCCGGCGCGGATTTTTCGTTGCGATGAAGGAGAAATTCAACAATCTTTTCCGCGCCTTCGTAACTGAGATAAGCGCCGCCAATCAATAAAATGGGCACAATCGCCTCCGGCCAGAAGGCGCTTAACAGAAACGCCAGCGGCAGAATAATCAGTTTGTTGAGCAGGGAGCCTTTGAAGATGGCCCAGATAACCGGCAGTTCGCGGCTGGCGTGAAAATCCGAGGCGCGTTGCGCACCCACCGCCAAATCGTCGCCGAGCACGCCGGCGGTCTTTTTGGTGGCCAGTTTCGACATGGTCGCCACATCGTCAAACAGGGTGGCAATGTCGTCCAAAATCACAAATAATCCGCTGGCCATGAGGCGCTCCTTTTACGTGTTTTGCGTGATGGTTTACTCTCATAGTGTAGCGTAAACCGGCATGGAGCGCAGCTGGAATACTGGTTTTATTCAATCAACTGGTTGAATATAAAACAGCTTGTCGCGTATAATCCAAAGATTAAAATGGATGGCGTATTGATGGTTTATTGGCGCCGTAAGGAGTGGGTATGCAAGCGGAATTTCAGGCATTAAAGCAGCATTTGCAGAAGGTCATCGTCGGTCAGGAAGCGTTGCTGGACAAGTTGATGATCGGTCTGCTGACCGGCGGGCACATTCTGCTGGAAGGGCCGCCGGGTTTGGCCAAAACCACCGCGGTGAAAACCCTGGCTAAAGGCGTGCATGCGAGTTTTCAGCGTATTCAGTTTACGCCCGACCTGATGCCCGGCGATGTCATGGGCTCCGATATTCTCGATGTCAAAACCGGCCAGTTGAGTTTTGTCAAAGGCCCGATTTTCAACGAGATTGTCTTAGCCGACGAGATCAACCGTGCGCCGCCAAAAGTGCAATCCGCGCTGCTGGAGGCGATGGCCGAGAAACAAGTGACCGCGGGCGGCCAGACCCGTGCGCTGCCGGACCTGTTTTTGGTCATGGCGACGCAAAACCCGTTGGAACAGAGCGGTACCTATCCGCTGCCGGAAGCGCAGCTTGACCGTTTTATGTTACATGTGACCTTGAATTATCCCGGCGAAGATGAGGAGTTGGAAATTCTGCGCCGCGATCGTGCCCAGCATTTTGGCGTGGATGAAGAGCA
>JACXUQ010000247.1 GCA_014763835.1 Thiotrichales bacterium | reverse complement strand
TTCTTCGGTTCGCGCCCCACTCGTGCAAAGCTCTCATATAGTTTATGTGCCCAGTAATCTTAACATCCGTTCCTTAAACTGGGCGGGTTGTTCTACCCACGGAAAGTGCCCGCATTGCGCAATCAGCTCCACCCGGCGCAGTACGCCTTGGGATTGCAGCGCGTTTAAATTGGCCGGCATCAGCGGGTCTTCATGGCAATCCATAAAATCAATCGGAATCGACCAGGCGCGCATTTCTGCATAACGGATCGGATTGGCGTCATAGGCTTTCCAGGCGTTCACATTGAGATCGATATCAAAGTCGCGGTGACTGAACTGGCGTGCATAAGCCGAACCCTGCGCGTAGTCGTAAAAGTAGGTGGGCAGCACCTGGGTAATCTGCCGCTGCGTGATCTGGCGCGCCTGGTCAGGGTCGATTTGCGAGGGCACCGCGTTATTCCAGGCCAATTCATCGTCCCAGCTTGCCGCAAGCTGCTGCCGATTGCGTTCGTGAATGGTTTCGGTCAGATGCTGCATGGCCTGTTTTTCGGGATCCACCGGATTAAGCAGCACGATTTGCGCGACCTTTTCAGGGTGATGACGTGCATACAGCAACGCCATCAGCGCGCCCCAGGAGTGGCCAATCAGCGTGACTTGTCGAGCGCCCTGAGCCATGCGCAGGTGCTCGATGTCGGCCACCCATTGCGCCACGATGTGCGCCGGGGCGGTTGGCAAATGGGCGTTCTCGCCTAGGCCACGCATATCCATCAACAAGGTTTTGTAACCTTGCGCACCGATGAGTGCTTGCACCGGCTGAAGGTTCCAACTGGTAAAGCCCGGCCCGCCGCCCAACACAATCGCCACCGGCAAAGCGGCACCTGCTGGGGGGTGTTGGGTGGCATGATAAAAGAGTTGCGAAGCGTGGGTTTGGTGGATTTGATGGGTTTGGTCTGGCAGCCGCAGCGTCTGCGCGGGCGATGTAAAACCCGCAGAAACCGACATCGGCAGCGTCGCCCATAACAGGCCTAATGCCAATTGATTAAACTGGAAGCGGGAAAACATAGTCATAGCATCACCTTGGCACAAACCGTTTATAAACAAACCGTTATCAAAAAGGCAGGATCAGCAAAGCTCAAAAAAGATGGCGCGCCTAAGAGGACTCGAACCCCTAATACGGCCTCCGGAGGGCCGCGTTATATCCATTTAACTATAGGCGCGGGATAGATGTGGCGACTATTATAAGCGCATGAACGGGCGCGGAAGCAATTTTTTCGCGTCGCTCCCATTCATCACTCACCTCTTCTCTGGGCCACCTCTTCTGTGGGCGTTGTGCTGTTTTAAACCTGCTTAAAAATCTTTCCACTCGTTAGCGCTGGCGGCTTTGGCCTGGCTCACTGCCGGGCGCTCGTTTTTAACGATTGCGGCCGGTCGTGCCGCTTGCAGCGACACCACTTTTTTAGGCGGTGTGCCGGCCGCTGAACCCGCCGCTAAACCCGCCATCGTAGGGCGTGGTCGTTGAACACGCGCGGCGGCTTGAGGTGTCTGCGCCGTGGCCGTGAGTTTGAAAAAGCGCATGTTTTCGCGCAGTTTCTGCGCCTGTTCATGCATACTCTCGGCCGCCGCCGAGGTTTCTTCGACCAGTGCGGCGTTTTGCTGAGTTACGTCGTCAATCTGGGTGATGGCCTGATGCACCTGCTCAACGCCGCTAGCCTGTTCGTCCGATGCCTCGGCAATCTGGCGAATCAATTCCACCACCGAATGCACCGCCTGATTAATGCCCTGCAAGGCGTCGCCCGACTGCGCCGCCAGCTTGGTGCCCAATGCTACCTTGGCGACGCTGTCGTTAATGAGCGAGCTGATATTTTTGGCCGCTTCGGCCGACTTTTGCGCCAGATTGCGCACTTCACCCGCGACCACCGCAAAACCGCGCCCGTGTTCGCCCGCTCTGGCCGCTTCCACGGCTGCGTTAAGCGCCAAGAGGTTGGTCTGAAAGGCGATGCTGTCAATCAGCGAAACGATCTCGGCAATACGCGCACTGGAATCCTGAATGGCGTTGATGGCCTCGATGGTCTGCTGCATGACCGCCATGTCGGTATTGGCTTTGTGCTGCACATCTTCCGACACCCCGGTGGCATGGCGTGCATTGGCGGAGTTGCTGTGCACGCTGCTGTTCATCTGGTGCATGGTGGCCGAAGTCTCTTCCAGCGCCGCCGCCTGTTCCTGCACGCGCTGGTTAAGATCGGACGCGCCATTGCTGACCTCTCCGGCGGCGCTTTGCACGACGTTGAAGGCTTCAATCGCCGAGGCGATGACCTCATTCAGTTTTTCCGCCATTTGCCCGATGCTGCCGGTGAGCTGGTTGATTTCCGGGCGGAACATGCAGACCTGTTTTTCTTCCAGATGGCGGCGCATTCTGGCCGTCAGGTCGCCCTGCGAAAAACGTTGCAGGACTTCGCCGGCGTCACCAATCACGTCCCTGAGCAGACGGGGGTTTTCCTTTTGGCTCACATCGGTTGCGTATTTGACGATGCGGAACGGCCGGCCTGCTTCATCCAGAATGGGGTTGTAGGTCGCTTCAAGCCAGACCGTCCGGCCGTCGGCACGCAGACGTTTGAAGCGCCCGCTGATGAATTCGCCTCTGGCAAGGCGTGGCCAAAAAGTAGTGTAGGCGCTGCTTTTGGCCTCGGCCGGCGGCACAAACAGGCGGTGATGTTGGCCGCGCACCTGTTCAATGCCATAGCCCATCACCTGCGCAAAGTTGTCGTTAAAGCTCAGAATGTTGCCTTGCGGATCAAATTCGATCATCGCCAACGCGCTGTCGAGTGCGCGCAGCACCCCCTCTTTTTCGGCATG
>JACXUQ010000246.1 GCA_014763835.1 Thiotrichales bacterium | reverse complement strand
CGCCGCGCAGCGCCTGCAACAGCTGCAAAGCCGTCAGGCGGAGATGCAACAGGTGGTTTCGCAGTCGAGCCGTTTTGCCACCTTGATCGACACCCACTTCCAGGTGGTCGGCAACCTTATCTATCTGCGTCTGGAATTCACCACCGGCGATGCCTCCGGCCACAATATGGTCACCAATGCGGCCGATAAACTGATTCCGTGGATTCTGAACGAATACACCGATCTGGAATACGTCTCCATCTCCGCCAACTACTGCACCGACAAAAAAGTCTCGGCGGTCAACGGCATCTTGGGGCGCGGCAAATATGTGGTGTGCGAAGTCACGATTCGGCGCAAACTCTGCCAGCGTTACCTCAAAACCACACCGGAAGCGATTGTCGATCTGCATATCAAAAAAGATCTGATCGGCAGTATCGTTTCCGGCGGACTGCGCTCCGCCAACGCGCATGTGGCCAATATGCTGTTGGGCTTTTATCTGGCGACCGGTCAGGATGCCGCCAATATCGTCGAAGGCTCGCAGGCTATCAACCACGTCGAACTGACCGCAGACGGCGACCTCTACTTCTCCACCACCCTGCCGAACCTGATTGTCGGCACCGTCGGCAACGGCAAGGGTTTGGACTTTGTGTTGGATAATCTGCAACAGCTCGGTTGTGCGGATCGTGACGCCGCCCCCGGCGTCAACGCGCGCCGTTTGGCCTGTATTGCCGGCGCCACGGCGTTATGCGGAGAACTGTCATTGCTGGCCGCGCAGACCAATCCGGGCGAATTGATGCAAGCGCATATCAAACTGGAGCGTGCGGCGCATCCCTGATGCGTCCTCCTTCCACTAAGGCGACCTATGAGCCAAATCACCCAGCGCAAGCAAGACCATATCGAGGCGGTGCTCAACGACCCCGAAGTCGAACGTCAAAGCGATTTCGATCATCTCCGCCTGTTGCATCGTGCCTTGCCCGAACTTGACTTCGCCGCGCTGGATACCGGCATGGAATTTCTCGGCAAGCCTATCGCTTTCCCGTTTATGATCGCCTCGATGACGGGCGGTGCGGCGGACAATCTCGCCGACATTAACCGCAATCTGGCTCTGGCTGCGGAGGCTTGCCAAGTCCCTTTGGCGGTCGGGTCGCAACGCGCCATGATATTGGACAAAGCGGCTCAGGACAGTTTTGCGCTGCGCCGCTACGCCCCGACGGTGCCGTTAATCGCCAACTTAGGCGCGGTGCAGCTCAATTACGGTTTCGGCGTTGACGAAGCGCGCCGCGCGGTGGAAAGCCTTGAGGCGGATGCGCTTTATTTGCACCTTAATCCATTGCAGGAGCTGATCCAACCCGAAGGTGACACCCATTTCGGCGGCTTGGCAGATAAAATCGCCAAACTCGTTGAAAAACTGGACGTACCGGTGATTCTTAAGGAAGTCGGCAGCGGCCTGTCGCCCGCCGATATCGAATTGGGATTGCAGGCCGGCGTGACCTGGTTTGATGTGGCCGGCCGCGGCGGCACTTCCTGGAGCCGAATCGAGGCCCATCGCGCCGACAACAACCTGGGATTCACCTTTCAGGATTGGGGCCTGACCACGCTCGAAAGCCTGCGTCTGGCTCGCCCCTATCAAGCCCAGGCACGCTTTATCGCCAGCGGCGGAATACGAAACGGCATCGACATGGCAAAAGCTGTTATAATGGGCGGTCGATTATGCGGGGTGGCCGCGCCTCTGTTGGCGCCTGCCATGACATCGGATACAGCTGTCATCGCAAAAATAGAACAATTCAGGCAGGAATTCGCCACCGCGCAATTCCTGCTGGGGCAAGCCAAGGCGGATGACCTGCACCTCAATCAGGCACTGCTATTAAATCCGCCAATGTGATGCGTAAATGCCCCAATAAACCTTAACAACCGAATTTGAACGATCTGCACTAAATATGAATGTAGGCATAGACTTAATCCACTTCTACACATCGGACTACTATCTGGGTCTGGATGTATTTGCCAAAGAGAAACATATCGATGTCGACAAATATTACATCGGCATCGGTCAGGAGAAGATGTCCATCGCCCCGCCGGATGAAGACGTCGTCAGTCTGGCAGCCAAAGCCGCTGCGCCGATTTTGCAGCAGATCGATCCAAACCAGATCAGTGCGGTGCTGTTTGCCACCGAATCGGGCGTTGACCAGTCCAAATCGGCCGGGGCTTTTCTGCACGGCCTGCTGAAACTTTCATCGCGCTGCCGCGTGGTCGAATTCAAGCACGCCTGCTATGCCGGTGCGGCCGCACTGCAAATGGCCACGGCGATGGTGCGCGCCAATCCCAAGGAAAAAATCCTGGTGGTCGCGGCCGATATCGCCAAGTACGATGTCGATACCTCGGGTGAAGCCACGCAAGGCTGCGGCGCGGTCGCCATGCTGGTCACCGCCAACCCGCGTATTATCGCGATTGAACCCGGTTCCGGCTACCACACCGAAGACGTCATGGACTTTTGGCGCCCCAACCAGCGCACCACCGCGCTGGTGGACGGGAAATACTCCACCAAAGTCTATCTGAACAGTCTGAAACAGGCATGGCAGCACTTTACCGAAGAGACCGGCCGCACTTTTGGCGACATCAACCACTTCTGCTACCACATTCCCTTCACCAAAATGGCGGAAAAAGCGCATCAGACGCTGGCCAAAGTCGCCGGGGTAAAACTGACCGAAGAAGAGTTCCGCGCCCAGACCTGGCCTAGCCAGATCTACAACCGCATTGTCGGCAACAGTTACAGCGCCTCGCTGTTCGTCGGTTTCTGCTCCTTGCTGGACAATCTCAAGGAGAACCTTGAAAACCGCCGCGTGAGTTTCTTCAGCTACGGTTC
>JACXUQ010000245.1 GCA_014763835.1 Thiotrichales bacterium | reverse complement strand
AAACTTGCTAATAGCCAGCTATTAGCTGCGTTTTCCGCCACAATCAGCCAATTTTTTCCTCATTTTTCTCTCGCGCCCCACTCGTGCAAAGCTCTCAAGGATTAATTGCCATGAAAATAGGCTGCAGCCCCGGTAAACAGGACCCATTTACAAAACCTTCGTGTGCTTCGTGGTTCAAAAAATCAAACATAAAATGCGGATACCTAAAAAAGCGTGAGTGAAATGGACGTTTTGAGATAAAATGAATTGTGTAACAAAATTCAAAAAGGTGCAAGATGCCAGGGAAAAAACACAAGGATAATGCGTTGCCTGCCGATGGACGCGGCGGTGCGCGCAGCGGCGCGGGCCGTAAAAAGGGCAGCGGCGCATTTGGCGAATCGACCAAAGTGATGCGCGTGCCGGAATCGCAGGTGGAATCGCTGAAACAGTGGCTTGAACAGCAGCGTGTCGAAAGCACGCAGAAAAATCTGCCAGAAAACTCAACAGGCCGGGGTGTGGAGATGAATGCCGCGCGTGAAGCGCGCTTGCAGAATGCGCTGCGCCAGGCGCCGGTAAAACTGTTTGCGCCGGCCAATGAGAGTTATGTGGAACTGCCGCTGTATGCGCATAAGGTGGTGGCCGGGTTTCCGAGTCCGGCGGATGACTATATCGAAACCACGCTGGATTTGAACGACAGGCTGATTCGCAACAAGGCGGCCACCTTTTTGCTGGTGGTGGAAGGCGATTCTATGAAAAAGGCCGGCATTAAGGACGGTGATATTCTGGTGGTGGACCGCAGTATTCCGCCCAGTGACGGCAAGATTGTGATTGCGGCACTGGACGGCGAGCTGACGGTGAAGCGTCTGTCGATGAAATCCACCGGCACCTGGCTAGTACCGGAAAACGACGATTATCCGCCGATTGCGGTGCGCGAGGAGGCCGATATTGTGATCTGGGGCGTGGTGACGGCAACGATTTCGCAGTTTTGATGATGGCTACCGCCTCGGGGGGGCTTTGCCGCTATCGGAAAATGACTTGAATCTGCCCGGTTTTAGGCGCAGAATGGAAAGCGTCATGTGCATCTACAGGTTTTTTCATAGGTGAAAAAATTCAAATCTTTTTTCTGGTTGCTGTTGTTGTTGCTGGTGGGTCTGCTGGTGGCTCAGAAGTTTTACAGTGAAGCCGAAACTAAACTGCGCCATGAGGCGGTGCTCAAAGATAGGCAGAAAACGCAAGGCACCATCGACACTCTGATTCAGGCGCAGCAGCAGAGCAATTTACTGGTGGCGCAAAGTCTGGCCGAAAACCCGGTTATTGAAGAGTTGTTGCAGCGTCCGCAGCCGTTTTTACGGCAAAAGCTTAATCAACTGGCGGCCAATCTCAACAGCGCCACTGCGTTCAAGGATATCTGGGTGCAGTTGGTGGATGTGGACGGCCGCAGCGTCTATCGCAGTTGGACCGAAAAAGTGGGCGACAACCTGCTGCCGTTTCGTCCTGAAATCGAAGCCGTCTTCAAGGCGCGCCGCAGTTTGCAGAATATCAGCGTAGGGCGTTTTACCGTTTCCTTTAAAACGATGGTGCCGGTGATTGCCGATGACGGCACCTTGCTGGGGATGGTGGATATTGTCACCCAGTTTACCCCGCTGACGCAGAAACTGCTGGAGGATACCGGCGTGGAGACGGTGCTGTTGGTCGATAAGCGTTTTCAGGGAGTTTTGACGCGCGCTTTGACCGGCAAGTTTATCGACGGCTATTACGTGGCCAATGAAAATGCCAGTCAAGCCCTGCTCGACGAACTGCGTAAAGAAGGGGTGCAAACTTTTTTGAATACGCCCGATTATCGCCGACTGGACGGTTATGTGGCGTCGGTTTATCCGGTTGAATCGGATGACGGCGTGCTCGCCTACTGGCTCACCTTTAAATCTTACGAATCCATTGACTTTTCGCAGGCCGTCTGGGTGTTGCAAAAATATCTGGTAATCAGTGTCGGCGTGATTCTGTTGGTTCTGCTGTTGGTGAGCATTCTTTTCAGCCGCGCCCATGCCGAAGCCAAAAAACGTTACTACCGGCAGATTATCAATTCGGTTTCCGATGTCATTTATATCTCCAACGGCAAGAAGGTGGTCGATGCGAATGCCCATTTCTTTGAGCTGTTTGACGAGTTTGACAATCTAGAGATGTTTTTGAAGCGTTACAAGTGCGTCTGTGAGGTATTTGAGCGCGAGGAAGGTTTTTTGCAGCCCACCATGAACGGTATGTTTTGGCTCGACTATATCTTGATGCACCCCAACGAACGCCATAAGGCCAAAATTGTGCGTAACGGCAAGACGCTGATCTTTCTGATTAAAGTAAAAACCATGATGGGTTTATCGGAGCGTCTCTACAACGTGTTGATGCAGGACATCACCCAGATCGAACATTATGAGCAAGAGCTGAAGAAGCTGAGTGTGACCGATGAGCTGACCGGTGCCGGTAACCGTTTGGCGTGCAATCAGATGATAGAGAAAGAGATTAACCGTGCCCGTCGTTATGGGGCCGTATTTTCGGTGATCTTGTATGACCTGGATTTCTTTAAAAAGATCAATGATACTTTCGGCCATGATATCGGCGATTCGGTTCTGATCGAGGTAACCGCCGTAGTCCGCGCTGCGCTGCGTGATTCCGATGTGTTGTGCCGTTATGGCGGAGAAGAGTTTCTGGTGATTCTGCCGCAGACGCGGATTGCCGAAGCCATGCAAACCGCCGAGCGTTTGCGCAGCGCGGTGGAATCGTTAAGCAAAGAGCAGGTGCCGGTGCCCTTAACCTCGAGTTTCGGGGTGGCGGAACTCACTCGCTGGGATACCGACTTTACCTTGCTGAAACGTGTTGA
>JACXUQ010000244.1 GCA_014763835.1 Thiotrichales bacterium | reverse complement strand
GTGCTGATAAAGGTAAAAAACAGGATGGTGTCATCCATCATCTCGTAAAACCCTTCAATTGAAGAGCGCTGCTCCACCGCCCCGATGACGCGCGGCATTTCCTTGAGCTTGGCGTACACCTGTTTGCGGTAGTGTTCATCCACCTTGAGATAGGCGCCGGAGATGGCGTCCCCCTCTTTAAGCAGGCGGTTGAGTGTGCTGCGTTGCATATAGACGTTCATGCCCAGATATTGTTTGGCGGTGCCGATGACGGGGATTTGCAACGTCGGACGATTGCCCTCGAGCACTTCAACCGTGAGCATATCTCCTGGTTTGATATGGAGTTGTTCGGCCAGATAATCGGTTATGACAACGCCTTCTTCGGGCAGTTGGATCTCTTTAAGGTCTTTGTCCAGCAGTCTGACCAGTTGGCTGCCGGGTTCAATGCCGCTGATGCTGGTGCGATAGCTGCGATGTTCAAACTTCAGGCGGACACTGGCGTTGCGGAAGCCTTCGGCATGTTCCACGCCTTGCAGGCTTTCGAGCGAATAGAGCGAGCGGTGGGCGGTGGGTTCGGAAAACAGTGCCATAAAATCCTCGCGCTGGCTCAGGTTGTACTGCACATCCACCATTTCGTTAATGGCACTTTCCTGAAAACTGCCCACCATCATAATGCCGCACGACATGGCAATGCCCAGCGTTGTCAGCAGCGATTTTAAAGGACGGCGTTCAATATGGCGCAGAATCATGCGCGAGGGTTGCGAGAAGCGTTTCTGCAAGCCGAGTTTCTCAATCAGGGTGATGCGGTACACCGTCGGCTGTTCGGGGCGCATGCCCTGCGCGGGCGGGAGTTTGATGGCTTTTTCAACGGCATGGAGCGTGCCGACCATCGCCACCAGAATACTGACAACAGCGGCAAAAGCGATGAGATGCGGCTCGAGCACGTAATGCATGAAGGGGAAGCTGTAAATATCCATATAGAGATGACTCAAGCCAACGCCCATCCAGATGCCCAGGACAATGCCGATCACAATCCCCAGGGTCACAATCATCAGCACCAGTTTGCTGTAGTGCAGGCCGACGTCAAGGTTGCTGTAACCAAAGGCTTTCAAAATCGAAATCTGTTCGCGCTCCAATGAGATCAGACGGCTGATGACGACATTGAGCAGAAACGCTGCCACCCCGAAAAAGATAATGGGGAACATGGTCGCCATGTTTTGCAGGCCCTTGAGTTCTTCGGCAATAAAGCGGTTGGAGAGCTGGTCTTTGCGTGCGTAGGCACCTGTGCCGCCGTAGGGCTTGAGGAGTTCGTCGAGGCGGTCGATCACATCCTGTTCGTTGGCGTCCTGACTCAGGGTCAAAGTGACATTATTGAAGGCGCCGGCCATATCGAAGGCACTGGCCAAAGGCGCGCGTGCCATCCACATGACGCCGTAGCTTTTATAGTCCGGGAACATGGCGCCGGGGGCGATCTGCGAGATATATTCGGGCGAGAAACCGGAGCCGACAATAGTCAGGGTTTTACTGCGCCCGTTGATCACGGCGCGCAGTTTGTCGCCGAGTTGCAAATGGTGGGCATCGGCAAATTCCTGGCTGATGATGATCTCATTGTCACGACCGGGTTCCAGCGTACGGCCGTCCCGTAGATAGAGACGGTTGAGCAGTCCCAGACTGTTTTCAGGCAGGGAGATCAGATGTCCGCTGATTGGGTCGTGGTAGTCTGCGATGTCGATATTGACGTAGGCGACCACGCGGGTTTCGACCTTGTCGACTCCGGGAATGTCTTCGATGCGTTTGGCCACCGATAGCGGGGCGCGTTTCAACGACGCGAAAACCTCCGCGAAATGGTGGTCGCGGTAGTAGCTTTCTCGGGTCTCGTAGAGCGAATCATAGGTGCTCAACGACATGATGAAAATGGCCACGCCGCTGACAATCACCATCGCGATGGCGATGGCCTGCATGCGCATGCGCCACAGTTCCCGCCAGAGTTTGATGTCGATGGCCAGCATGACGGTTACCAGCTCAATTCACGCGGATCAATGCGTGTTTCATTGCGGAGGATGTCGGTAATGCGGCCGTCGGCCAGGTGGATGACGCGGTCGGCCATCTGCGCAATCCCGGCGTTGTGGGTAATGATGGCCGTGGTGGTACCCAGCTCCTGATTGACTTTTTGCAGGGCTTCCAGCACCAGAATGCCGGTTTGCGAGTCGAGTGCGCCGGTGGGTTCGTCGCAGAATAACACATCGGGGTTTTTGGCGATGGCACGGGCAATCGCCACACGCTGTTGTTCGCCGCCGGAGAGTTGGGCAGGGAAGTGGTTGAGGCGTTCGCCCAAGCCCACCAGCGCGAGCGCCTCTTCCGGCGGCATGGGATTTCTGGCGATTTCGGTCACCACGGCGACATTTTCGCGTGCCGTGAGACTCGGAATGAGGTTGTAAAACTGGAAGACAAAGCCGACATGGTAGCGGCGGTATTCGGTCAGTTGGCTCTCGGTGGCTTGCGTCAGGTCGTGAGAGCCGTATAAAACCTGGCCGGTGGTGGGGGTGTCGAGTCCGCCGAGGATGTTCAGCAGCGTGGATTTACCACTGCCGGAGGCGCCCAGCAAGACTGCCAGCTCGCCCTGATAGAGGTCAAGATCAATCCCGCGCAGGGCATGCACCTGAACCTCGCCCATCTGGTAGGTTTTGGTGACGTTATGAACGTGAAATACAACGGAGTTGTCATTTTCTATAGTACTGGTCGAGTTCACACGAATTGTCCTTTTATGCGGTTTGAGTATAGCAATTTTCGCGTAAGGGTAGGGGTGAGATTTCTTTGGGCTTTGGTCTGTTGTCGCTTTATGGGATGATGTTTGTCATTGAAGTTTGCGGTGTCTGTTTA
>JACXUQ010000243.1 GCA_014763835.1 Thiotrichales bacterium | reverse complement strand
TCGAGACGTTATGCGGCGGCCACGCCGGACGATTTGCGGGCTTTTCTAGAACAGATCGCGCGGGTTTCGCTGCAGGCTCAGGCGGAGTCTGGCGAAGCGCTGGAACTGGGTAACGCTCAAAAACTGCCGATGCCGGAGGCGGAAACGCTGACGGCACCGCTGGCGCCAGTATCGGCCGCACCACAGGCGGGCAGCGCCGCGGCGCAGGACGTGCCCTCAGCGAATTCGCCATCACAAGATGCGGCAACCCTTTGGCATTTTGACAGCGTGGTGGTCCGAAACGGCCGCTTTGAATTGCAGGATGCGGTGGTGAACCAGCAGGCCGAAGTCACCGAATGGAACCTGATGGCCTTTAATGTCAATCTGGGGCAGCCGTTTAAGGTGCGTACCGACTTCCATTATCGCAATCCGCTGCAGCAGCGCGATTATACCTTCGACCTGTCGGCCGATCTACATGTCGACAGCGGCTTTATGCGCTGGCAGGTCAGCGACTGGCAGGGCATGTTCACCTTGCGTCTGCCCGAAGCGAAACAGGTGCCGGAGATGCGTCTGGTCACCGAGGGCGCACGTTTCAGCCTGAACCTGCGTGACGATCAGGTGCAGGTGGAGGCGATGCAGCTGGAAACCTTGGGTTCGCGTCTGCAGGCTTCGTTTTCCGGCCATTACGGCGCAAAAGCCAACCTCTACGGCGTGGTGGAGATGCAGGGGGTCAATCTGCCGAACTGGGCGCGTCATCTGGGGGTGGATTTTCCGCAGTTTGTCAATGCCGGGGCGCTGACCGACATCAAGGGGCAGATCGACTGGGAGCTGAACGGCGACACTCTGGCACTGAACAAAATTGATATGCTGTGGGACGCCTCCAGACTGCAGGGTAAATGGTGGCGCAAGGCCGGGCAGCCGCTGCGTTACGGCTATGAGTTGCAGATCGATCAGCTGAATCTGGACGACTATCTGGCGTATGTGCAACACCCGGATGACGCTGCAACGGCAGAGCCGGTCGCAAGAACTCAAACCTATCTGCCGCTGGCGGTGCCGATTGCCACCTTGCGCGATTCGCAGGTCAAGGGAACCCTGGCAATGGGGCGTTTGCAGGTGTCCGGCTGGCGTTTTGAGGGCTTGAGCAGCCGTTTGCAGGCAGATAAAGGCGTAGTGTCGCTGATGCCGCTGCAGGCCAGATTGGCGGGCGGCGAGGTGGCGTCGAGCTTTCAGCTAGATGTCAACGGTGCCACGCCGGCCTACCGCTGGCAGGGAGAGTTGAAACAGGTGGCCGTGGAGGGGGTGCTACAAGCCGCACAAGCCCAGGCATCATTGGACGGGGCGCTCAATGCCAAGTTCGAGCTGGCATCGCAGGGCAGCAATCAGGCGGCGATTCTGGCCAATCTGGATGGCAGTTTGAGCATGCAGGTCAGCAAGGGGCATATCCAGGGGGTGGATTTGGCGAAACTGCTGACTGGAGAGGTGCCCAAGGCGGGCGATAAGACGGCTTTCAACTCGATGGCGTTGAGCGGCAAGGTGAATCAAGGGGTGCTGAACAGTCAGCAACTGCGCGTGTTGGCGCCTCTGTTTGAGGCGAACGGGAAACTGCGTCTGGATCTGAATAAGGGGCGTGTGGACAGCGAGTTGCAGGCAAAACTGAAAAATCTGCCCAGAGGCTTGGGCCCGCTGGCAAACGTGCGGGTGCCGTTACGCTATGCCGGGCCGGTGGAGCAGGCGCAATGGTCGGTGGATTTGCAGAAGTTGTTGCGTTGAATCCAGCCTGAAAAACTCAACAGGCCGGCTTAAGGGCGATTTGAACCACAGAGACACAGAGAGATTGAGAAAGGGGGTGTTGCCAACCCGCTTTTCTTACCCAAAAAGCTCTGTGCCTCTGTGTCTCTGTGGTGAAATCTTTTAGACCCGGCCTGTTGAGTTTTGTTTAGCTGATTTTCTCAAAAATCAGGTCCCAGACGCCGTGTCCCAAACGGTGGCCGCGCTGCTCGAACTTGGTCAGAGGACGGTAGTCGGGACGAGGGGTGTACTGTCCCGGCGCCTGAGTGTTTTTGAAATCCGGCGCGGCGCTCATCACTTCCATCATGTGCTCGGCGTAGTTCTCCCAGTCGGTTGCCATATGGAAATGACCGCCGGTTTTGAGGTGCTCCGCCAGGGTTTTGACAAACGCCGGCTGCACGATGCGGCGTTTATGGTGGCGGGTTTTGTGCCACGGATCGGGGAAGAACAGGTAGACCGCGCTCAGGCTGTTTTTGGGAATGCGTTTGGCGAGCACTTCAATGGCATCGTGATTGAAAATGCGGATATTGGTCAGGCCTTTCTCTTCGATGAGTTTCAGCAGCGCGCCGACACCCGGACGGTGGACCTCGATGCCGATATAATTTTGTTCGGGGTGCGCCTCGGCCATTGCAGCCAGACTGGTGCCCATGCCGAATCCTATTTCCACAATAGTCGGCGCTTCGCGGCCAAAAACGGCATTCAAATCGAGCAGTTCATCGGCCATTTCCAGACCGAATCGGGGCCATTGGCTGTCGATGGCTTGTTGTTGTGAGGCGGAAAGGCGGCCCTGGCGCAGTACAAAGCTTTTAATGCGGCGCAGGTTGTTCTGCGTGGATTCTGTCAGAGGTGTGTTTTCGGTTTGTGTCGTTTCGCTCATGGGAATGTGACCAATTACTTTTTAAAATTCACATCAAAGGGCGTGCCCCTGAAATCGCAATAGTATAGCCTAAGTTGCGGATGGCCGCTTTTTTTCAGGTCTTACCTGGTTGGTAAGCCATATTGAGAGCTTTGCACGAGATGGCTACACGAATAAAAATGGTTAAAAATCGCCTGACTTTTGTTGAAAAACTTGCTAATAGCGAGCTATTAGCTGCGT
>JACXUQ010000242.1 GCA_014763835.1 Thiotrichales bacterium | reverse complement strand
GCCAAAACCAATTCCAGCCGGTCCTTGACGCCCATCTTCTGAAAAATATTTTGCATATGCGCCTTGACGGTGCGTTCTGTAATGGCCATGTCTACGGCAATCTCCTTGTTACTTTTCCCGTCTAAAAGCGCGCGTACGACATCTCTTTCCCTTTCGGTCAGGCGTGTCTGCCATTCAAGCGGTGGCGGAGATTCGTCGAACAGGATATTCATCATGGCATGCATATGTTGTTCTTCCAGCCACACGCCCCCCATTTTGACCGTTTGGATGGCCTGTTGGATCTGATCCGGACGACTGAATGTTTCCAAGTAGCCTTTGGCGCCGTGTTGATAAGCGGTGATGGCTTCGTCATCGGACGGGGCCGGACTGAACACGACAACCTGATAGCCTTTTTCGGCAAGGTCCTGGATTTGGGTGTGAGACGCATTTTGTGGATATTGCATGAGTAGCACACCGGGTGTGAGGTGGGTGAGTGAGGAAAGTTGATGTGGCGTTTCGACCACAATCGGAGGGGTGTCGCACCCCTTAAACCAGTGGTCGATAACCGGTGGGTGACTTTCAAAAATGACAATTGGGCTCATATTTAACGCAAATCTATAATGGACCGGGGAGTAGCAGGCCTACCCGGCCTGCTGAGTTTTTTTCGCGTAAAAACACGGGTTTGTTAGCGCGCCTCTGACGGTACTTGCGTTGCAGGGATGATCTGCAATTCGATACGGCGGTTTGCCTGACGTCCCTCGGCCGTGGCATTGTCGGCGATCGGCGCGGTTTCGCCGCGACCCAATACACGAATAGTCACCTCTTTCAATGCCGGCAGTTGCTGTAAGAACTGCTTGGTGCTTTCGGCACGTGCCCAGGAGAGTGCCATATTGTGGGCATCGCTGCCTACGCTGTCGGTATGGCCGGTCACCAGCAGCACTTCGTCTTGTTCAAGGGCATTCAGCGCGGCGGCATTGTTTTTAAGGGTCGCAATCTGGTCGTTGCGGATTTTGGCCGAATTGGTATCAAACACGATATTACTCAACACAAAACGGCCTTTCTCGCAGCCATATTGGTCAACTTCAACGCCGGCCGGCGTGTTGGGGCATTTATCGACCGCATTCAATACGCCGTCACGATCCGTATCGTTATCAACCACCGGGCATTCCGCCAGACTGGCGGCTTGGCTGCCGTCTTCGCACTGAACCATCACAGGCTGTGGTGCCACTTCAATCAATGCACAGCCGTTTTTATCAACCGCTTCGTTCAGACGGCTGTTGGGGCAGTGGTCAAGCTCGTCGGCCACGCCGTCCTGATCCAAATCCTGATAGTAGTCTTCAAGTTTGCTGACGTCATCTTCGTACAGCTGAATAATGGCGTAGGGTTTTTCTGCCGTGCTGCTGGCCGCATCGCTGTCGTTGGATTGCGCATGGGCAGAGGTTGCGGTAAACAGCAGACTAAGGGTGATAAAACCGGTTTTGTGCCAAATGCGATTGGAGTGAAGGGTTTTCATTGGCTTTTTTCCTCTGAATGTTGGACTTGAGTATCGGGCAGGTTGACCATGTCGAGATGGATGTTCATCTGTTCAAGCAGCGTGCCCATGCCGTTCAGAATGCGGTATTGCGCCAGACGGTAGTCGGCCTGGCTGGTAACCAGCGTGCGTTGTGCGCTGATATATTCGTCTTCGGTGTTCAACAGGTCCAGCAGGGTTCTACGCCCCAGCGTGAATTGTTTGCGGTAGCCCACCAGTGTGTCGTAGGTGAGTTTGATGTGCGACTGAATGTAGTTGAGCTGTTCACCGATATACTGTTTGGCGCCCCAGGCGTACTCCAGGTTTTCAATCGCTTGGCGACGGCTGTTGTTGCGGATCTCTACCGCTTCATGCATGGCGCTGGCGGTGCGGGCGCGTTCGGCTTTGTCCTTGCCGCCGTTATACAGGTTGTAGCGCAGTCTGAGCATGGCTTGAAAATCTTCGTTACGGCCTTCGATACCCGCCAGGTTATGGTCGTAGGTTTTCTCGATTTCCAGATTGATGGACGGATAGTAGTTGCTGGCCGAGGCGTCGTATTGCGCCTGCGCTTCGCCGATATTGGCGTTGGCCGATTGAATGGTCGGATGTTTCAGCAAGGCGGTATTGATCGCATCGTCTTTGGTTTGCGGCAAGACGATAGTTGCCTCTGGTGCGACGAGCGCACTGTCGGGCTGGCGGCCGAGCACGCGCTGGAAGCGCGCCAGCATATCCGAATAGTTGTTGCGTGCGGCGGACAGGTTGGATTGCGCCAGAAAGAGACGCGCCTGGGCCTGGTCGACTTCCACCTGATTGCCGATGCCCGCTTCGCGGCGCTGTGTAATCTGATCGAAGATTTTCTGGTGGGTCAGCACGTTTTCTTCAGAGAGTTTGACCAGTTCGCGCTCTTTGATCAGATTGATATAGGCTTCCGTCATATCCAGCGCGATTTGGTTGGCTTTGGCATAGACGTCATAAGCGGCGGCCTCTAAACGGGCGCGCTGGCGTTTGATTTCGTTTTGCGTGGCAAAGCCTTCAAACAGGTTTTGGGTCAAGCGGATGGCCGATTCGGTGCGCGTCAAGGCCTTGTCGCCGGTGGTATCGGTGACTGTATTGGCGTTTTTGTTTTCAGAATACACCTCTTCATGGCCAATGCCGGCGCTTAAATCAATGCGCGGATACCAGCCGCCCTGGGCGCCATCCAGTTCGGCTTGAATGGCGCGGTAGGCTTTGATTTTCTGACGCAATTCAGGGTTATGCAAAATGGCATCTTCAACGGTAGGCGTCAATTCAATGGCTTGCGCCGGAGAGCTTAGGCCGCAAAGCAGAATGCCGGTCAGACCCGCCATATAAAGATGTTTGAGTCGATGGGGGGCTGTCGTTTGA
>JACXUQ010000241.1 GCA_014763835.1 Thiotrichales bacterium | reverse complement strand
ACGTTTGGAAAAGTGAACAGGCCGGGTAGCTTGATACCCGGCCTGTTGGGTTTTTGCGGGGTTAAAATCAGCGAATCGACCAGAGAATGTCGTAAACCACTCGGGTGTGGCTGTCCATCAGCACCACATCATTGCCGATAATCATGCGTACATAACCCGAAGGCAACGGCGACAAACGGCGTTCCAGTTCCCAAGGCAGCGGACGCGGATAATAGTTGCGCGGCAGCGGTTTATGACGATGATAGCGCTTGTAATAGCCCGGAGGCAGGGGCTTGCGGTGTTTATGCGGATAGCCGTAATAACGGTGGATATAGTTGCGATCGTAATCGTTAAACGCCAGGTTTAGGTGGACGTTGTCGCTGTGTACCTGCACGGCACCGCGTGTGGGTGTTGCCGTGCAGCCGCTTAAAAACGCTAGGCCGGCAATCAATGCAGCCAGCAGAGAAAACTTGAAAGTCTGTGCAACCATGGCTTGTCTCCTTGTGCTAATCAAGTTCTCTTTAACCTTACCATTTTTGCCGCTTTGAATTGTGGATTATTTGTGCATTCTCCTTAAAGTCGAGCATGTTAAGATGACGCTTTTTAACCGCCGCAAAGCAGACTGTTAGCCCTTTATGATTGTCAAAGTCGCCGTACCCGGCCCGTTTTTAACCCCGTTGGATTACCGTTTCGACCTGGTGGAATCACCTGTGCCGCAGGTTGGCGTGCGCGTGCGCGTGCCGTTTCGCAGTAAGGAAATGATTGGGTTGGTCATGGCTGTGTGCGAAGAGGCCGACTACGAGGCAGACAAAATCAAAAACGTTATTGCCGTGTTGGATGCCGAACCGCTTTTTGCTGCCGGGCATTTGGCATTTTTAGAGTGGGCGGCGAGCTACTATCACGAGCCCATCGGCGAAGTGGTGCAGGCCGCACTGCCCAAAAAACTGCGTGCCGGCGATCCGGTTGAAATTGAAGGCGAAGAAGTCTGGCGGTTAA
This sequence comes from Thiotrichales bacterium, assembly GCA_014763835.1. GTDB lineage: Bacteria > Pseudomonadota > Gammaproteobacteria > Thiomicrospirales > Thiomicrospiraceae > Thiomicrorhabdus. Next base: position 1,903 of record JACXUQ010000241.1, on the reverse strand, counting down.
GCGAGACCGGGCAGTCATTGCAGTTGGCCGACCTGCCCAAAAACGCCAAACAGCAGCAGGCTTTACTGACGCTTTTACAAACTGAACAGGCCGGGTGGAATGCCACGCAACTCAACGCCAAGTTGAGCAGTTGGCGCGGTGCCATGAAAAAATTTGCCGCCGAAGGCTGGGTGGTTTCCACTCGCGGGCTTTGTCTGCCGCAAAGCGATTTTGGCGTCAAACCCAACCACATTCTGAACGCCGAGCAGCAGACCGCCGTGCAGGCGGTGGCCGATCTGCCTTCCGGTCAGTTCAAAGCCTTTCTATTGCAGGGGGTGACCGGCAGCGGCAAAACCGAAGTTTATCTGGGCATGATCGAAGCCGCGCTGGCGCAGGGTAAACAGGCGTTGGTACTGGTGCCCGAAATCGGGTTGACGCCGCAGATGGTGGCGCGGTTTAGCGCGGCATTGCAGCAGCCGGTCGCCACCTTGCATTCCGGTCTGAACGACAGCGAACGTTTGTGCGCCTGGCATCTGATTCGTAGCGGCCAGGTCAAGGTGCTGTTAGGCACGCGTTCGGCGGTATTCGCGCCGTTTGAAAATTTAGGACTGTGCATTATCGACGAAGAGCATGACCTCTCTTTCAAACAGCAGGAAGGGTTCCGCTATTCGGCGCGCGATCTGCTGGTGCGCCGTTCCTTTGCCGAACAGATTCCGGTGGTGCTCGGTTCGGCCACGCCGTCGCTGGAAACCCTGCATAACGCGCAAAGCGGCCGGTTTGAACATCTGCGCCTCACCCAGCGCGCCGCCCAAGCCAAGCTGCCTTCCATTAAGTTATTGGACATTCGCGGCGAGCGCATTCAGGAGGGCGTGTCGCGGCCGTTGCAGGTCGCCATGCAGCGCCATCTTGAAGCCGGTGGTCAGGTGTTGCTGTTTTTAAACCGTCGCGGTTTCGCACCGGTGCTGATGTGTCATCAATGCGGCTGGCAGGCCAGCTGCCCGAGTTGCGACGCCAATATGACCCTTCACTATTCCGGCCAGCACCAAGGGCATCTGCGTTGTCATCACTGTGGCTATCAGGCCGCTGCGCCGCAAACCTGTCCGTCTTGCCAAGGCAGTGAATTTGTGCAGGTGGGGCAGGGCACCGAGCGGCTCACCGAAACGATACAAAGCTGGTTTCCCGACAAGACGGTATTGCGCATCGACCGCGACACTACGCGCCTTAAAGGCAGTATGGCGGAACTTACCGAGCAGGCGCGTAGCGGCGAAGCGGATATTCTGATTGGTACGCAAATGCTGGCCAAAGGCCATCACTTTCCCAAAGTGACGTTGGTAGGGCTGCTGGATATTGATCAAGGGTTGTTCGGCGCCGATTTCCGCGCCGCCGAGCGCATGGCGCAGTTGATTCTGCAAGTGGCCGGACGTGCCGGGCGTGGCGAGGCGGCCGGTGAGGTGCTGATCCAGACCCATCATCCCGACCATCCGCTGTTGTTGACGCTGATTCGTGACGGTTATGATGCCTTTGCAGCCAAGGCGTTGCAGGAGCGCCAAATCGCCAAGCTGCCGCCGTTCCGTTTTCAGCTGATGCTGCGCGCCGAAGCCACGCAAGCACAGGCCGGGATGGCTTTTTTGCACGCCTTGAAGCAGACTTTGCAGGAGACGTTGGTCCAGTGGCCGGCGGATGAAGCCAAAATGGTTGAAATCTGGGGGCCGGTATCCGCACCGATGGAACGCCGCCAAGGGCGTTACCGTTATCAACTTTTATTGCAAGCGCCTAAACGCGCCCAACTGCAAAGCCTGTTTGCGCAGGTGGAACCGCTCATCTACCAAAGCCCGCTGACCCGCAAAGTACGCTGGAGTGTCGACGTCGATCCGCAGGAAATGAACTGAACAGGCCGGATGCTCATCGCTTACCCGGCCTGTTG
>JACXUQ010000240.1 GCA_014763835.1 Thiotrichales bacterium | reverse complement strand
CTCTCTTATAGAAAGAAAAATCACTTAACGCCCCATTCTGACAACCATGCCAAAACAGCGAGTTAAATAACCTAGTGAAAAAGTAGGCAATAAATCGAAGAGTTAAAAAAACCCCTGCCCGAAGACAGAGGTTCTTTTTTGGGTTTCTAAATAAACATCCGTAAAGGAACGATTATTTGTGAACGCCCAACTTCTCACGCCAGCCCGGATACAGTTTGTCTGCATCACGTGGGAATGATTCGAATGCGCGAGCAAATTCTGGGTGCTCTTTAGCGTATTCGATTGGATCTGCACCCGTCTTCCAGCAGTCATAAGCCTGACCTAGAGAGATACCGCCCGCAGCTGGGCTGTCGATGTGACCGAATGATCCGCCACCACAAGTGTTGATTACGTTACCGTGCCCCAGGTTCTCGAAGAAGCCAGGTAGACGCAGCGCGTTCATACCACCAGAGATGATTGGCGTAGTAGGTTTCATGCCGTACCACTTCTGATAGAAGTAAGGTCCTTGACACTCATCACGCTCAAGCATGTAAGCTAGTACGCGCTCGTCATTGTGACCTTCCATTTTACCGTAACCCATAGTACCCGTGTGGATACCAGAAGCACCCATCAAACGAGCAAGCTTCATGTAGCATAGTGGATCCATACCCATTGGTGACTTATAAGAAGTTACCGCACCATGACCTGCACGGTGGAAGTGTAGGTAAGTATCTGGGAAAGCACGACGAGCAGTTGTAACACCTGCTGGACCAGTTACGAAACCGTCAACTAGGAATGCAACGTGTTTTTCGTTACCGTACTTAGCAAATTCACCAAGAATATACTCACCACGCTTGATCATTTCTCCGTGGAAGTCAGCCGTTACGTTAGCAGAGAAAAGTTTTGCTTGGCCAGTCGCTTGTTGAGCACGATCCATAGCTTCTGCAACTTTAGGAATAACAACTTCCATTGGGCAGAAAGGCTGGTTAGCTTGTGGCTCATCGTTCTTGATGAAGTCGCCGCCCAACCAGAAGTCATAACATGCTTTCGCGAATGGCTCTGGACGTAGACCTAGTTTTGGCTTGATGATCGTACCAGCGATGTAACCACCGTCAACTTCTGGACGACCTAGAACGCGCCACAGGTCAGAGATGCCAGTTGCTGGACCGTCGAAACGTTTAACCATTTTCTCAGGAACCAAGAAGTCCAACATACGTAGACCTTCGTGGTCACCCATCCCTTGGTTGTTACCAAGAATCAAAGACCATAGGTGAGAAACATTGTAGTGACCGTCGATCAGGTTAGGGTCAAATAGGTCCACAGGGTAAGCGATCTTCATCAGACCACCTTTGTCACCAAATGCCGCTTCGTCGATTTCATAAACCAATGCATCAACACCACGAGTGAAATCATCAGTTGTAGAAACCTCTACGTTAGTACCAGTTGAAGACTCAGCAGCAACGTGCGCGGCAACTTCTAGGAAACCGTAACCAGCGGCTGGTTTTAGACGGTATGCAACTAGAAGGTGATTACCATCAGCAATCAATTTATCTTCTGAAAGAGTTAAGTCAGCGTAACGATTCGACTGATCCATTTTTCTTACCTCAAGTATGGGACGTTAAGTAGAGAATACGTCCTTAATTTTTAGTTGAGCCAGACCCCGATCTGACTCAACTCCCGAAAACAAGGTGAATTATAGAGAAGAGAGCAATAAATACAAATCAATAATTTTGATTTATTTGATTGCTTTTCATCTATACATAATTCAAAAATAAAACCACATCCATGAAAATGATGTGGTTTTTGAACTTGCTAGCTTACCCAAATCATCATAGCTTGGCAAATGCCTGCTCACTCAGCTCTTTACCTTCGACCTTCAACAGTTCAATCAGCTTTTCAGCGGCAATCGACAGGATTTTACCGGTCGGATACGCCAGGTACCAGTGGCGGTTGACCGGAAAACCTTTGACCTTAAGGATGGCAATTTCGCCGCGACTGATTTCATTCATCAAAGTCGGCACGGAGGCCACGGTAATCCCGAGGTTCTGCATCAACCCCAAACGGATCGCCTCATTGCCGCCCAGCACCATTTTAACGCTCGGCTGAAAGTTGAACTCGCCAAACACCTTTTCGACCTGCGCGCGAATGCCCGATCCGGTTTCGCGCATCAGAAACGGCTCGTCTTTCAGATCCTCAATGGTCAGCTCTTTTCCAACCAACGGATGTTGGGCATTGGCCACAAATGCCAAAGGGTTGATCGCCAAAGGTTCGGAAACCACATTCAGACCTTCCGGCGGCTGGCCGAGCAGGTAAAAATCGTCCTTGTTTTTGGCGATGCGATCCAGCAGGTTTTCTTTATTGCCCACGCGCATCAAGACGGTCACATCCGGGTAAGCCTGGGTGAATTCGTGAATCACCTTGGGTACAAAATATTGCGCGGTCGAGATCACCGACAATTTGACGTTACCGCCGGAAAACCCCTTTAAATGATTGATCTTCTGCTCGGCAATCGACAGTTTCCCGAGGATGGCATTGGCCGCCTCATACAGGGCCTGGCCGGCATTGGTCAGATAGACTTTGCGTCCGATCTGCTCAAACAGCGGTGCCTGCAACACATCGGCCAGTTTTTTAACCTGCATGGACACCGTCGGCTGCGTCAGATGCAGCTCTTTGGCGGCTTTGGTAAAACTTTGATTACGGGCAATACTTTCAAAGACCTGTAACTGCCTTAAGGTGGCGTTGCGCGCTAATAATGAACCTTTTTCCGGCATAACTCTTCCTTACCCTCTAAGAACCCACACACATCGTACACCCGGCCTGTTGAGTTTTAAAAGCGTTAATTTGCCGGCATACGAATCAATTTGGCGACAATCTTTCTAACCATCGGTCCTACAAAAATCAC
>JACXUQ010000239.1 GCA_014763835.1 Thiotrichales bacterium | reverse complement strand
CAGCCGCCGCTGGCGCAGCGGCTGGTGCTGCACTGGCAGGAGCGGCAGCTGCTGCTGTAGGGGCTTCATAATGAACCGGCGCCGCTGACATCGCTGGTGCGGCAATCATCACCGGTTCTTTGGAGCGGGTGATGCGAATATTGTGCTCGCCTTCTTTAATTTCAATTTCGGCAATGTCAGACTGCTCAACGATTTCAATCAGTTTACGAATCGAACGAATATCCATGTGTTTTCCTTTGATTATCTACCTGATCTTGTCAGGGTTTTAATGGTGATACGTGAAGGCAAACAACAGCGGTTTGCCCTGAATTTTTATTTGATTCTTTCCACCGCGGCCTGCAAAGCCAGTTCGTAACCCTTGGCTCCTAATCCCGCAATGACGCCGACGGCCAGGTCGGAAAAATAGGAATGGGCTCTGAAAGGTTCGCGCTTGTGAATATTGGACAGGTGCACCTCAATAAACGGAATGTCCACCGCTGCCAAAGCATCGCGAATCGCCACGCTGGTATGGGTAAACGCCGCCGGATTGATAATGATGAATTCGGTGCCGTCATCCATGGCTTCATGGATGCGCTCGATGATTTCATATTCGGCATTGCTCTGAAAGCTATGCAGGCGCACGCTGTATTCATCGGCCAGCAATTCCAGGTCTTCGATAATGTCGGCCAGGGTTTGGCGTCCGTAGATTTCGGGTTCGCGTCTGCCGAGCATGTTCAGATTAGGACCGTTGATGACGAAATTATAGCTGAAGTAAGGTTATAACACTATGATACTGGATTTAAAAAAGATAAAAAACGCCTGAAATGTCGTGTTCTGTTTTAAACGTCATTAAAACTGCGGAATGCCAGTGATTTAGTTTATGCGAGCGCAAAAAAATGGCGAAAAGTGAACAGGCCGGGTGTGAAAATGCAGCCGGCCTGTTTTGTATCGTTTAGTGATAGGCTTTTAAAAGTGTTGCATGGAAGTCGGCGGCATTTTTAAATCCGACCACGCGCAGGTTTTTGTGTTCGTCGCCTTGTCCGTTAAAGAAAAGAATCGCCGGCGGACCGATAATGCCGAACTGTTTCATCAAGGCTTTGTCGATGGCGTCGTTGGCGGTCACGTCTGCTTGTAACAAGGTAACGTTTTTCAAGGCGGATTGTACGTTGGCATCGGTAAAGGTCAGCGCCTCCATCTCCTTGCAGCTGACGCACCAGTCGGCATAAAAGTCCAACATGACCGGTTGGCCTTTGGCCAGTTCGGCATTCAGGTCGTCAATGCTTTTGATCGATTTGAACTGCAAGTGGCGCTGTTCGGCATAAGAAGCACCCGTGCCGCCGCCCTGAAAAACTTTTAGCGGTTGCAGCAGTTCTTTGCCGCCACCTAGTAGGCCGACCAGAATCATCGCGCCGTACAGTGCCAATACCAGGCCAAAGCCTTTGAAGAGTTTAAACCAGCCGGACTTCTGGGCGGTGCTTTCAAAGGCGCCCAGATAGACGGCAGAAATGATAAACAGCAAGGCCCAGGCAATCAGCACCACTTCAACCGGCAGGATACGTTCCGCCATCCAGATGGCTACGCCGATCAGCATGACGCCAAATACGGCTTTGACGCTTTCCATCCAACCACCGGCACGCGGTAGCAGTTTGCCGGCGGAAGTGCCGAGCAGTAGCAGTGGCAAGCCCATGCCCATACTCATCGCAAACAGGGCGGTACCGCCCAGCAGGGCATCGCCGGTCTGGCCGATGTAAATCAAGGCGCCGGCCAATGGCGGAGCAACGCACGGACCAACGATCAGCGCCGACAGAAAACCCATAACAGCCACGCCGGTCAGTGTGCCGCCTTGCTGTTTGTTGGAAAGCATGGTGATTTTGGATTGCAGGCTGCTGGGTAGCTGCAGTTCATAGAAACCGAACATCGACAGGGCCAGCAGCACAAAAATGGCGCTGAAAGTGCCGATAATCCACGGATTCTGGAAAGCGGCCTGCAGGTTTTCGCCAAACAGTCCCGCCAGTACGCCGGCCACGGTATAGGTGACCGACATGGCCAGGACATAGACCAATGACATGACAAAGGCGCGGCGCGTGGTCAGTTGGTCGCCCTGACCGACAATGATGCTCGACAGAATCGGAATCATCGGGAATACGCAAGGCGTAAAGGCCAATAACAGACCGAATACAAAGAAAGTGGCAATGACAATCCATACGCCGCTGTTTTTGAGGGTGTCGGTAATCTGGTCGGTTTCGGAGAGGTTGTCCGCTGCGGTGCTATCAGACCCGGCCTGTTGAGTTTGCGTGGCCGGATTTTGCGTTTGAATGTCCGCCGCGTTGATGGTCACGGTTTTATGGATTGGCGGGTAGCATACGCCGGCAGCGGCCGAACAGCCCTGGAATTCAAATTCGACAGATGCTTGGCCTGTAATGGCGCTAATCGGCAAGGTTGCTTGGAATTGGCCGTGGTAGACGTCGGTTTTACCGAATAGCGGGTCGTCGATCGTTTCCGCTTTTGGCAGTTGCAGTTGACCTAAGGTGGCTTGTCCTTCCGCTACCTTGGCTTTGATTTTGTCACGATAAAGGTGGTAATCGTGGGCAATGTTCCAAGAGGCAATCAGTTGGCCGTTGACGATTTCAGTGGTGAACTGGAAGGCCTGGTCGGCGTCCAGCAGTTCTGGTTCACCGCTATTGGCTTCCAGCAGTTGATTAAGGCCGCTTAGGGAGTTAAAAGGGGCGGCCTGTTCGGTTTTTACCTCGGTTTTAGGCAAAGCCAGGGTGAATTCACGCGTTTGCGGCGGGTAGCACACCCCAATCTTAGTGGCGCAGCCTTGGTATTTTACGGTGATTTTGGTTTCACCGGTCTCGCCCTGGTAAGGGATTTTCAGGGTGGCGGCCTGTTCAAAAATTTCGCTTTTGCCAAAAAGCGGGTCGTCAACCTGCTTGGCTTTGGAATATTGCGTGTCGCCCAGTTCAATGTCCGTTGCACTAACACTGATTTTGTCTTTATAGAGTTTGTAGTCGTCGGCGATGTTCCATTTGACAATAATCTGACCGTTTTCAATCTGCGGGGTATTCAATTTAAAGGCGTCATCCACCGATAGCAGATCATCCGCTTGCGCCATCCAGGCGGTTAAGGAGAGCAGTAGCCCGACGAGCATTAGATTGAGCGTTTTCATCCCGCGCATACACAAAACCCTTTTTATATTGAGGTTGGTTTTATCCGATGAGGTGTGCCGAAATAGGCGGCCGATCATCAAGTCTTTTTAATCCAGATAATCACGTGATTCTATACCAGTTTGGGTTTTGGCTGGGAGTTTTAGTTATCGAAAAGTCAGGTTTTTTCAAGGTTTGTGCGTGTGGGGTTGATACGGGTTAGCATGGTACAATCGCGCAACGATAGTGAGATTTCAATGAAAGCGTTGGGGTTGAAATGGCAAAAGTGTTTTTGATTTTGTTTGTGCTGATTCCGTTGGCGGAGTTGTATGTGTTAATTCAGGTGGGGGGCGTGATTGGCGCCTTGCCAACGGTGTTGTTGACGGTGTTTACCGCGATTGCCGGTTTTCTGCTGATGCGCACTCAAGGCATGAGTACGTTGCAACAGGCACAAGTTGCCATGGCGCAGGGCGAAGCGCCGCAAATGGCGATGATGGAAGG
>JACXUQ010000238.1 GCA_014763835.1 Thiotrichales bacterium | reverse complement strand
GCGTTGGTGAAGGCCGTTTTACAAAGAGAGTTTAGAAAACAATTAACCAAAGAGGAGATTCCTATGAGTTTGGACGAATCCAATACCAATCCTGCTTATTTGTTAGGCAGGCTGTTTGCTGTTCTAGAAAATATTCAGCGCATTGCACTAGGTGACAAGGTAAATGCCACGATTGCCGATAAATATTATGCTTCAGCTTCAACTGTGCCTTATTCGGTCTATCCACGGTTATTGGCAGGTAGTAAGCATCATCTGTCTAAAGTTCGTAAAGAAAAACCAGGCCTGGCATTTAATTTGGAAAAAGACGGTTTTCAATCGGTTATTACCATCAAAAGAATACGCGCTTTTCTAACACAGCAAAAGATGAATCAACTGAATTAACCCCTGAAGGAGAAGAATAATGACTATCCAAAACCGCTATGAATTTGTTTACTTTTTTGACGTAACAAACGGTAATCCAAATGGTGATCCAGATGCAGGCAATATGCCTCGCCTTGATCCAGAGTCCAGTAAGGGATTGGTCACGGATGTAAGTTTGAAACGCAAAATCCGTAACTACATTCAGTTGAGTGAAGAAAATACGCCGGGTTATGACATCTATGTGCAAGAAAAGAGTGTTTTGAATCAACAAAATCAGAAGGCTTATGATGCACTAGACATTAAACCTGAAGCGAAGAAATTACCGAAAGATCAGCAAAAAGCCAAAGAGGTGACCGATTGGATGTGCGCTAACTTTTTTGACGTTAGAGCCTTTGGTGCGGTAATGACAACCGAAGTTAATTCAGGTCAAGTCCGCGGACCTTTACAGTTGGCCTTTGCCAAATCGATTGATCCAATTATTCCACTGGAGATTTCGATTACCCGTATGGCAGTCACCAATGAAAAGGATTTGGAAAAAGAGCGTACTATGGGGCGTAAGCATATTGTGCCTTATGGTTTGTATCGCGTGCATGGTTTTGTTTCCGCCAAGCTAGCCGAAAAAACAGGCTTTTCGGATGCAGACCTAGAAAAAGTTTGGAAGTCATTGGAAATGATGTTTGAACACGACCATTCAGCCGCGCGTGGTGAAATGTCAGCACGTAAGCTCATTGTGTTTAAGCATGATAATGCGTTGGGTAGTGCGCCGGCACATAAACTATTTGAACGTGTCACAGTTGAGCGCGTTAAGGGCGAAGAAGGGACTCCAGCGAGTGAGTTTAGAGATTATGCTATTCATCTAAATCCAGAAGGCTTAGAAGAAATGGGCGTTAAAGTCATTGAGGTTTTCTAACCATGCCCGACACCCGCTTAATCCCTTTGTCGGCGTTACAGCATTATGCCTTTTGTCCGCGCCAGTGTGCGTTCATTCATAATGAGCAGGCCTGGTCGGAAAATTGGCTGACGGCGCAAGGCCAGCAATTGCATCAGCGGGTGGATCATGGCTTGCCGGAATCCCGCAAAGGGATTCGCTATGAGCGTGGTGTGGAGGTCTCTGCACCATCTCTTGGCTTAACCGGAAAGTTGGATTTGGTGGAAGTGGAGTTGTCAACCGGAGCCTGCTTTCCCGTTGAATACAAACGCGGAAAACCTAAACAAGATCCGATAGATGAAATTCAACTATGTGCTCAGGCATTGTGTCTTGAAGAGATGTTGGGCATTAATGTTTCACATGGAGCAATTTGGTATTGGCAAACGCGTCATCGTCATCAGGTGGAAATCACCCCAGCGTTACGCCAAGAAACACAAGCCATTATTGATGCAACCCGCATTTTGCTCAATTCAGGCATTACCCCCAAAGCCAGATACGAGAAAAAGTGTGGTGCTTGTTCGTTGTATGAGTTGTGTAACCCCAAGTTGACTTTTAACGATAAAAGTCGTGCTTATGTGCGATCAATCTATGAGGAGGCGCCGGTTGAAGAAGCTGAAAAATAGTTTGTATATCACACGGCAGGGCGCTTATTTGCATAAAGAGCGCGAAACCTTAGTGATTGAAGTGGAGCAGCAAAAGGCAATGCAGGTGCCGATACATGCTATTCAGGCAATTTACTGTTTTGGCAATGTGATGGTGTCGCCGTTTCTGATCGGTTTTTGTGGCGAAAATGGCGTACATTTGGCTTTTTTTACTGAGTATGGGCGGTTTCTTGGGCGTATACAAGGTAAGCAAAGCGGCAGTGTGTTACTCAGAAAGGCTCAATACAAACGGGCAGAGGCATCGCCTGAAAGCATTGCACGCAATATGATTGCCGCCAAAATTACCAATTCGCGTTCCGTGCTTTATCGACATTTGCGAAATCACGGCGAAAATCCATCGGTTAAGCAGGCGATCATACAGATTTCATCTGCGCTGAATCGGTTACAAAAAGCGAAAACTTTAGATTCAATACGCGGCATTGAGGGTGAGGCCGCTTCATTTTATTTTGGTGTGTTTAACTCGTTGATCCTTCCATCCGTCGAAAAGGAGTTTGCGTTTAGCACGCGAAGTCGCCGTCCACCGTTGGATCGAACCAATGCCCTCTTATCTTTTTTATACAGCATTATCGGGAATGATATTTCGGCAGCGTTGCAAGGCGTAGGGCTTGATCCGCAAGTGGGCTTTTTGCATTTGGACAGGCCGGGTCGAGACAGTTTGGCGCAGGATCTATTGGAGGAGTTTCGTGCCTGGTATGCCGATCGTTTAGTGCTAAGTTTAATTAATCGCAAGCAGATCAAAGCCAATGATTTTGTGATTGAAGCGAGTGGGGCGGTCAAACTAAAAGACGATTCTCGTAAAGAAGTATTGGTTGCTTTGCAAAATCGCAAACAGGAAACGGTAATTCATCCATATATGAACGAAGAAGTGCCGATTGGTTTGTTGCCTCATGTGCAAGCCATGCTGCTATCCCGCCATTTACGCGGTGATTTGGCCGAATATCCGCCCTTTGTACCGCGCTAGGAGAGTATTTCATGATGGTATTGATCACTTACGATGTGTCGTTTGACGATCCGGGAGGTCAGCGTCGCTTACGACATATCTCCAAAGCCTGTCTTGATCATGGAGTCAGGGTGCAGTATTCCGTTTTTGAATGCGAAATAGAGCCAGACCAATGGGTACGTTTAAAAGCACAATTGTTAGAAATTTATAACGAAGAGACTGACAGCCTGCGTTTTTATATGCTCGGCGCGCATTGGCGTGGCAAGGTCGAGCATTTTGGCGCTAAGAAATCTTTGGATGTGTTTAAAGA
>JACXUQ010000237.1 GCA_014763835.1 Thiotrichales bacterium | reverse complement strand
AGTTGCGCCAGCCCGACAAGATAGTGCCAATACTGCAGATACAGGGGTTCATCCAACCCGAGCTGGCGGCGCAAAGCGCTTTCATCGGCCGGACTCGCCCAGTCGCCGAGCATGACCGCCACCGGATCGCCCGGCACCAGATGGATCAGCATAAAAACCAAAGTGCCGACAATCCAGGAAACAAACACCACCGAAAGCATGAGGCGCAACAGATAACCGATCATGCGACGATCTCCACGCCGGTGCCGCATTCCACTTGCTCGAAAAGCTCGATAAGATCGTCGTTGCGCATGCGAATGCAGCCGTGCGAGCGCGGCACCCCCATCGGTTCACTCTCAGGTGTGCCGTGGATATAGATATAACGCTGCATGCTATCGACCTGACCTAAACGGTTAATACCGATTTCGCGGCCGCACAGCCAGAGAATGCGCGTCAGAATCCAATCTCGATCGGGTTGAGTTTGCGCCAGCTGGGGCGAATAGATTTCACCTGTCGGACGGCGCCCCACAAACACGCTGTTAACGGGATGGCCTGAACCGATTTTGGCGCGAATGTAATGCAATCCTAGAGGTGTTTGGTAAGAGCCTTTAAGGTTACCGCTGCCTTTGAGCGCGGTACTCACGGAATAGGTTTTGACGAGCTCGTCATGGCTAAAGAGCTGCAGTTGTTGATGCTGAATGGAGATCACAATGGCCTGGTTCAAAAGCGGGGTTACTCGTTCGTCAAATTCGGTAATCAAAATGAAAAACTATTGTAACCCGCTTTGCCGAGGATTTTGCAGCGTTGTCTTTAACAATACGTGGATAATGATCATGTAGCGATTTTATCGCGCTATATCATGCCAATGGGCACCGAATTTGAAGGTGGTATAACGTTGACAGCGCATGGTTTCACTCCACGCGCTCATGCCCCCTTTGCGCATCAGATAGTCGACAAACGCCTGTTTATCCGGGAGTTGTTCCCAGACCGAAGGTAAAAAGGTGGCGCGTTTGTAGCCATCCGTTAAAATCAAACCGTCTTCAAAAGGACGCAGTTGTGCCAATAGCGCGGCTTTACTGTCGCAGTCTTGCATTGCCTCCGGCTGGCTCAGGGTTGAAATCTCGACTTCCAGGCCGGCGACTTCATTCGGCTGTACGGGGGCGAATCGCGGATCACGAAAAGCGGCATTGAAAGCGTTATGCACCACGTCTTCCGCCAAAGGGCGCATCGCCTGTAAACTACCGATGCAGCCGCGCAGTTGATCGTTCTTGTTCAAGGTGACAAAGCTCGCACCATGTGCCATCAGACCGTGTTCGTTGAGTAATGTATCGACGATCACTTCACTGTCCGACCACGCCTGTTGAATACTGCTTTTGGCCGCCGTAAGCAAAAGCTGTTGTTGCTGTTCATTCAATTGCATGGACCGCCCTCCGGGTTTTCGTAAATCGCCCAACTGCCGTAACCGATCACACTGTCTTTGCTGCCAGCCGTATCACCGGAATTCACGCATTCCACACGCTCTACCCGCCAATGCTCGGCCTGATGCATGACCAACAGCCCTTGCAAGCCTTTATAACCGCAGGCATGTTCGCCGTCCAGATGGCGCCACTGCTTTGACTCGATCCACTGTGCTGTCTGTGCATCCATTTTTTGCGCCTCGGCATACGGATGAAAATGGCTCAGGTCGCTGCTGATCACCACATAAACCCCTTTGTGCCGTAATAGGTCTTCAAGTATTGAGGCCACCTCAAGAGCGGAAATAGCGCCGTTCAGTAACGGCAGCACCTTGGCTTGCGGTAACAGGGTTTTAATAAACGGCAGCATCACTTCCAGACTGTGTTCGGGAGCGTGCGCCCTGTTGTCATAACGTAAAAAATCAAACCGCTCCACGAGTGCATTACGCATTTCCGTATCCACAGCAATCTCGCCCAAAGGCGTGTCCATGGCATCGTAGTCAATGGTCGTCATACCATGAAAACCCACGCGATGTGCCGGCCCCATAATCACGACCGTTTTGATTTGTGCGGCAGCCTGATGCCAGCGTTTAAAGGCTTTAGCGGCGGTCTGGCCGGAATAGACATAACCCGCATGCGGGGCAATCAAGGCACGTGGCACGGCGTTGTTTTCCTCAACACCAGGTGCATGGGCGTCACTCAAAGCGGCCTGCAGCCAATTTTGCAAGATGACGGGGTCTGCGGGATAAAACAATCCGGCCACCGCGCAGGGTCTGGCAGTACTCATATAGGCATTCTCTTGAATTTTAATAAGTTACCACCATATATGGATACAATGACTCAGGTTTTCAAGGTAATCGAAAATGAAAAATGTTGATCTATCCCATCCTTCGGTCATTCCGGTGGGACACTGGCATGCACTCGACAACGGACTGATTCAGTGCGACCTTTGTCCGCGTGAATGTAAACTGCATGAAGGACAGCGCGGATTCTGTTTCGTGCGCGGCCGCAAGGATGACAAAATGTGGCTGACCTCTTACGGACGTTCCAGCGGCTTCTGCATCGACCCGATCGAAAAGAAGCCGCTCAATCACTTTCTGCCCGGAACTTCGGTGCTCTCTTTTGGTACGGCTGGCTGCAATCTGGCGTGCAAGTTCTGTCAGAACTGGGATATGTCCAAAGCCCGCGATATGGATCGCCTGCTGGATCAAGCCGACCCCGAAGCGCTGGCCAAGGCGGCCAAGCATTACGGCTGTTCCTCTGTCGCTTATACCTACAATGATCCGGTGATCTTTTACGAATACGCGATCGACACCGCCAAAGCCTGCCGCGCTTTGGGCATCAAAAATGTCGCGGTCACCGCGGGTTACATTAGCGAAGCGCCGCGTAAAGCGTTCTTTAAGTGGATGGATGCCGCCAATATCGACCTGAAAGCCTTTAGCGACACCTTTTACGAGAAGCT
>JACXUQ010000236.1 GCA_014763835.1 Thiotrichales bacterium | reverse complement strand
CTGATGGGGGTTTCCGTTGCCGTGGTTGGCTCAGTGATTGTCTACGGCTTAATCAAGAAGTTCGTTGGTCTGCGTTTGACGCAGGAAGAGGAATACAATGGCGCCGACTTGAGTCTGCACCGCATCCACGCCAATCCGCCGCGTGACGATTTCTAATAGAGCGGGAACCGTCAGCCTGATAGTGTAGTTTCAGGTTTCAATCTCTTGGGCTTGTCGGGTATGATAAGGGGGCTTTTCCAGCGGGAATCGCCCCCTTTTTTATGCGGCTTAGGCTGCATGGCTCAATAAAATAAAAGATAAACAACCGCTTAGCGCTAATGGTCATCTGAATGCGAAAACTTACTGCCAATCAACTCTACCGTTTCACCTCGATTGATTCACAATCGTTTGATGCACAAATCCAAAATATAAAAGAACGGGATGTCATTGAGTTCATGCAGCGTTTTCATCCGCGCGCTTATCAGTCGCTGAATTTCGGATTGCATCTGAAGCGCAATCAGAACCATATTTTCATTATGGGTGAAACCGGCGTCGGCCGTATCGGCATGACCAAGGCGTTGTTGAAGCAGGCGGCATTGCGGCGTCCCGAACCGCAGGATGTGGTGCTGGTGTCCGATTTCAGCGAAAACAATAAAACCAAATACCTGTATTTCAAGGCGGGGCATGGTCATGCCTTCAAAACCTCGATGGAAGCCTTAATCACCCAGCTTAAATCGCAGCTGCCGATTGTATTTGACGGGCATGCTTACCAGCTCAAGAGTCAGCAACTTGAAAACGAACTGGTCAACAAGCAACAGCGCGTGTTGGAACCGGCCTTCGAATTGGCGGAAAGTCTGAGCGTGGAGATTTTGCAGACCGACAATAATTTCGTGCTTTCGGCGATCATCGACGACAAACGCTACCGACTCAGCGAACTTAAAGAGTTTGACGAACAGACGCAGAACCACTTTACCCAAGCGATCGAGCAGGTGGAGAGCACACTTAACCAGGCGTTGACGCATTTCCCGTTCCTGCAACATGAATACCTCGATGCCGGTAAAAAACTGAATACCGATGTCGCCAATGATCATATCCGTCCGCTGATCGACACGCTCAAAATGGAGTTTGGCGAAAGCGACGAGATCAAAGCTTATCTGGACGATCTGCAAACCAGTCTGGTCGCCAAGCTGCACCTTTTCTGGGATCAGACTGACGATCAGGTCACCACGCCAGGCACCCAGGTGAGCATGGATGAGTTGCTGTCCGAACAGCAGGGTTTGTCGGTGTTTGAGGTGAATCTGCTGGTCGATCACCGCGATTTGAAACATGCGCCGGTGATTTACGAGCAGAACGCCAGTATGCCCAAGCTGTTCGGTTATGCCATCAATTCGGCGCAGGCCTCGGCCACCGATAATTTGAGTCTGGCGATGAGCCATCAAGCCGGTCTGTTGCAGCAGGCCAACGGCGGTTTTTTGATTTTGGGGATTCAGTCGGTATTGCGCGATCCCGATATCTGGTCGCACTTGAAAGCGGCGTTGATGAGCAAAAAGATCACCTTTGAGATTCCGTCGTCGCGCAATGTGGTGCCTTACCATCTACCCGATTTTCCGCTGAACCTCACCCTGGTGCTGGTGGGACAGGCCATGCATTTTTATACCCTGCAGGAGATCGATCCGGAGTTCGACCGTCTGTTCAAGGTGCAGGTGGAGTTTGAAGTGGAGCTGGAGCGCACGCCAGAGCATGAGTTTACACTGGCCAGCCAGTTGGCGTACGAAGTCGGGCAGTGGGAGGACCTGCCGATTGACGTCAGTGCCTACGAGCGCTTGATTGAATACGCCTCACGCATGGCCGAAGATGCCAACCGTCTTTACACCAACAAGGCCATTTTGCGTGATGTGCTGGCGGAAGCCAACGCCTTTGCGCGCGCCAACGGCGAAGAGCGCGTGACCCGCAAAACCATCGAAGAGACGATTCTGCAGCGCGACTTCCACACCGGCCTGATGGAGGATTACTACCATCGCGCGATTATCGAGCAGCAGGTGTTGATCTCCTTGCAAGGCAGTCATGTAGGGCAGGTCAACGGTCTGACGGTGCTGACCGTCGGCAAACAGTCGTTCGGCCAGCCGGTGCGCATTACCGCCCAGGCCTCTGCCGGCGACGAAGGGGTGCTGGATATCGAACGCGAAGCGGAAATGGCCGGGCCGATTCACTCCAAAGGCATGCTGATTTTAAGCGGCTATCTGCGCGGCCGTTATATGAAACAGCGCGCCTTGGGCTTCAGCGCCTCGATTGTGATGGAACAGTCCTATCAGGGCGTGGAGGGCGATTCGGCCTCGTCGGCAGAGTTGCTGGCGTTGATTTCCTCTCTGGCGCAGGTGCCGATGCGTCAGGATATTGCCGTGACCGGTTCCATTAACCAGTTCGGTGAAATCCAGCCGATCGGCGGCGTCAACGAAAAAATAGAAGGTTTCTTCAAGGTCTGCGAGGCGCGCGGTCTGACAGGTTCGCAAGGAGTGATTATTCCCGAGGCGAATGTGGCGCATCTGATGCTCAGCGCCAAGGTGCGCGACGCGGTGGAGCGCGGCGATTTCCATGTCTATACCATGAGTCACATTGACGATGCATTGGGGCTGTTGACCAATATGGCGGTCGGCACGGTGGACGAGCAGGGGCATTTCCCAGAAGGCAGCATCAATGCGCGTGTGGTGCAGGCGCTGGAGAAAATGAACGAGAAACACGATGAGGCGCATGAAGATTGAGCTGAAAAATTCAGCGCTTAAAAAAACCAACAGGCCGGCCTGTTGGGTTTTTAAAACGCCAGTTTGCGCTTTTTATCTAGAGAGAGCTTTGCACGAGGTAGTTGCACGCATAAAAATGGTTAAAAACCACCTGATTTTTGTTGAAAAACTTGCTAATAGCCAGCTATTAGCTGCGTTTTC
>JACXUQ010000235.1 GCA_014763835.1 Thiotrichales bacterium | reverse complement strand
AAAACTTGCTAATAGCGAGCTATTAGCTGCGTTTTCCGCCTCAAGCAGCCAATTTTTTCCTCATTTTTATTTCGCGCCCCACTCGTGCAAAGCTCTCATAGTGAGAGCGTTGATAACCAGGAGGGACTTGCCATGACGGTGATTTGGAGTATGTTGGGCCTTGCGGTATTCGTGGCCATCTATCTGATTGTAATTTACAACCAGTTGGTCAGCTTGCGTAACCGCTTTAAGAACAGTTTTGCGCAGATCGAGGTGCAGCTTAAGCGCCGTTACGATCTGATTCCCAACCTGATCGAGGTGGCCAAAAAAGCCATGGCACACGAGCGCGAAACCCTGGAAGCGGTAGTGCATGCGCGCAATCAGGCGGCCGGTCTGCTTAAAGAAGCGGCGGTGCATCCCGGCGAGATGGGGACGATGGCGCATCTGGCGCAGGCCGAAAGCCAGCTGGGGCAGGCGATGGCGCATTTCAATGTGGTCATGGAAGCCTATCCCGATCTGAAAACCAACCAGACCATGATGCAGTTGAATGAGGAACTGACCTCGACTGAAAACCGCGTTGCCTTTGCGCGTCAGGCTTATAACGATGCGGTGATGCAGTACAACACCTACCGCCAGAGTTTTCCGCCGATTCTGGTGGCGGCGAGTTTCGGCCATCCGCAGGATGCCGAGTTGCTGGAGTTTGCCGACAGTGCGCAGATTCAGACGGCTCCGAAGGTGCAGTTCTGATTAAGCCGTTTTTCTGAATGCGCAGCACGCCATGAACTTCTATCTCTCGCAGGATCGCGCCCGCAAAACCACCCGTTGGTTGGTGGTGTTTTATCTGCTCGCTCTGCTGGTGTTGTGTGTCGTCAGCAGTCTGGTATTGCTGGCGGTGGTGCGCGCCTTTCAAGGTTACGGCGCAGGCGTGGTCATGCCCGCTACTTTGTGGATGCCGCTTCGTCCCGAAGACTGGCCGTGGCTGCTGGGAGTGTGTGTCTTTGTGCTCGGCGGCGCCTTGATCCGTTCGTTGCTGAAAATGCGCGAGCTTTCGCAAGGCGGACAGGCGGTTGCGCTGGCGTTGGGCGGGCGTAAAATCCAGCCCGACACACGCGATCTGCAGGAGCGCAAAATGCTCAATGTGGTCGAGGAGATGGCGATCGCCTCCGGCATGCCGGTGCCCGAGGTCTATGTGATTGACCAGGAAGAGGGCATTAACGCCTTTGCCGCGGGGCTGACGCCGACCGATGCGGTCATCGGGGTGACAGGCGGCGCCATTCAAAAGCTCAACCGCGAACAGTTGCAGGGCGTGGTCGGCCACGAATTCAGCCATATTTTGAATGGCGATATGCGGCTGAACCTGCGTCTGATTATGCTGATTAGCGGTATCGAGTTTGTCAGTGTGGTCGGGCGCATTTTCACTCAATCCAACCGCCGCTCCTATTCAAGTCGCGGCAGCCGTAAAGGCGGCGGGGGGCTGGTACTGGCCGGATTGGTATTGCGTCTGCTCGGCTGGTTCGGACAGTTGCTGGGACGCATGATCCAGGCAGCGGTGAGCCGCCAGCGCGAATATCTGGCGGATGCGTCGGCGGTGCAATTTACCCGTAATCCGCTGGCGGTGGCCGATGCCTTGAAAGTAATCGGCCATGAAGCGGTCGAAGGACGGCTGACGCATACGGACACCCATGAGGTCAGCCATCTGTTTTTCGCCCAGGCGTTTCGCAGTTATTTCAATCTGCTGTTTGCCACCCATCCGCCGCTGGAAGAGCGCATCCGCCTGCTCGATCCGGCGTGGAACGGCGACTATCTGGCGCCGCAAAAAGCGGTTTTGCCCGAACCTAAAAGTGAACAGGCCGGGTTGGAGATGTTGCAGGGATTGGCCGTGGCCGGAGCGATGCAGACGGTGTTGAGTGACACTGCCGACGTGGCTGCGGAGGAGGCGCGCGACCCGCTGTCGGCGATGGCCTTGGTGGTGGCCGCCTGGTGGTTGGCTCAAACCGACGAAACCGTTCTAAAGCAGGCCGAAGCGCTGCTGGCGGAGTATGTTTTTCCCGGCTTGCAAGCGGCGGTTGCTGAACAGCGGCAGGCGCTGGCATCGCTTTCCAGACAGCAGCACCTGCAACGCATTGAACGGGCCATGCCGTCATTGAAGTCGCTTTCCGAACCGCAATATGAGGCTTTCAGAAAGCTCTTGCAACACTTGATGGATCTGGACGGTCAGCATGACCTGTATGAACAGGTGCTGGCGCAACTGGTGTTGCGTTTTCTGGATGTGCATTTCGGCCTCGCCAAGCCGCACAAAGTGCGTTACCGTCGCTTGAGCAGCGTGCTGCTTGAGGTACAGCTGCTGCTCTCCATGTTGGCCGATTACGGGCATGAAACCGCGCAGAGCGCTTTGGCGCAGCGCGCTTACGAACGCGGCTTGCAGGTACTGGGTTTGCAAGGCAAGCCGTTAATGGACACGGCGGAGACCTCTTCCGAAACCTTTGAACAGGCCACCTGCAAACTGGCTCTTTGCACTCCGGAGTTGAAGCAGCAGATTGTCCGTGCCATGCTGGCGTGCGCCGAGTATGACCACCAATTATTGGAGGTGGAGCGCGAGCTGATTGTCGCCATCGCGGCCACCCTGGATGTGCCGATTCCCCGCTCGCTTCTCTGATCTTGTTCTCCACCCGGCCTGTTGAGTTTTTCGGGCGCATTTTCGCCGCGCTGTTTTTATTCTCTCCAGGCATAAATTTCAATTGCTAAAACAAGGGGTTGGCCCCATAATTCGCGCACTAAATTTTGAGGTGCGTATATGACGTTGCAGGTGTTGTTGGATTTAACCCCGAATCTCATCGATGAGATGCTCGATGCGTTGGTGGAGCAGGGCTGGTACGAGTGGCCGCAGGCGGTAAGCCGGGAGCTGTGCGAGGCGTTGCTGGCCGAGGTGGAACAGTACGAT
>JACXUQ010000014.1 GCA_014763835.1 Thiotrichales bacterium | reverse complement strand
ACGCAGCTAATAGCTCGCTATTAGCAAGTTTTTCAACAAAAATCAGGCTATTTTTAACCATTTTTATTCGTGTAGCCATCTCGTGCAAAGCTCTCATTCTACTACTTTATGTTGCGCAAGGCCAAAGCATGCTCGGTTGTGGCATTTTTTTGCTTTAACGCATTGAGTGTCTGCAAGTCTTTCGGATCACGCGGCGCGAGTTGCTCTACGATGTTATCGGCAAAACCCAGCGTACCTTTAGAAGACAAATCCTGCGCCAACTGTTTGTCATACCAGTCCTTGTAAAAATCGCCGCCTTCACCGTCCAGCCAGCCGTCGTCAAAACTGACTTTGCGGGCCTCTTTCATAATCTGTTCGACAAACAGCGCTTCAAACTGCTCGGCGACAGGTTTGAGGGCCGTTTTCTGATCCTGACGCGCTTCGCGCTTTAGGTCATTCAACGCGCCTACGTCCGCATAATTATTATAGTTTTTGGGTGCATTGGATTGGTGCGCCGATAATCCCATCACATTATTAACAGCCATGACATCTCACCACACTTAATTGATTAATTGATTAAATAATCATTAGCTCAGCTTTCAGAGAGCCGGCCTGTTTCAGGGCCTCCAAAATGGCGACCAAATCACCGGGAGCCGCCCCTACCTTGTTGACCGCCTGCACAATATCATTCAGCGAAGTGCCATTTGGAAATTCAAACATACGCCCGTCCCCCGACTGCTGGACATCCACACTGCTTTGGGTCGTCGCGGCGGTCTGGCCGGCTGAAAATGGATTAGGCTGAGAAACCCCGGTGTTTTCACCGATTTTGACCGTCAAACCACCATGCGTCACCGCTGCCGGACTGACGCGTACATGCTGCCCAATCACCACCGTTCCGGTTCTTGAGTTCACGATCACCTTGGCCGCTTCCTGACCTGGCGTGACCTCGATATTCTCCAGTACTGACAAAAACGCGACACGCTGGTTCGGCAGACGCGGCGCCATGACGTCGATCGACTCGGCGTCACGCGCACTGGCCGTGCCATCGCCCAACTGCGCATTGATTGAATTCACCATATTCGTGGCCGTGGTAAAGTCTGCATCTTTGAGGTTCAAGGTAATAGTATTACCCAAATCGAAACCGGTATTCACCGTGCGCTCGACCGTTGCTCCGTCCGGAATGCGCCCGACACTTGGGATGTTAATGGTGATACGCGAACCGTCGCCGCCACTGGCGTCCAAACCGCCCACCACCAGATTGCCTTGCGCCAGAGCATAGACGTTACCATCCACCCCTTTTAACGGCGTCAGCAACAAAGAACCACCGCGCAAACTTTTGGCATTGCCCAGCGAGGAAACGGTAATGTCAATCTTCTGACCCTGCTTGGCAAACGCCGGCAGATCCGCATGTACCGCCACCGCCGCGATGTTTTTGGCGTTGGTTTTCACCCCCGCCGGAACGTGAATACCGAACTTATTGAGCATACTCAACAAACTCTGCTCCGCAAACGGGGTTTTATCGCCGCTGCCGTTTAAACCGACAACCAAGCCGTAACCCACCAACTGGTTGGTTCTTACCCCGCCAACATTCGCCAAATCCTTAATCCGCTCGGCATGAGCCTCAGACTGCCAAAAAAGAAAAAGTGTCAAAATCACGGCTATTTTTCTGGTCAACATTTTTATTCTCCTAAGATTTTGAATTCGTTTATGTTTTAAACAAAAAACACACCGATTCATCTTGGTATTCATTCTTGCCTATACAGGATTTAGCAGAGGTTATGCCAAAGATATAAAAAAACAGCAAAAAGATTAAAGAAAATGAATTTAAGGCCGATAAAATTTGATTTTGCAAAAACAATCAGAAAACTCAACAGGCCGGGTAGAAGCCATAAGAGAAAAAGAAAAAACCGGCCTGCAAAAAGGAGATTTGGAAAAACAGGCCGGTATAAACAGGTCGCAAGCTTGCATACGCCCTGCAAGCCCGGATAAAGGTGGAGGAGCTCCACCCAAATAAAATAAATAAAGAGCGATAAAGTGTAATTATACGCATAATTATAGGGTTATGCGAGCCCTCGTTGAAATCCTGATTAAATCGGCCAATACTTATTCATCCACTGCGTCAATGCACTTGGACGGTTGGTATCACCCGAGTAACCCACATCTTTATAGACTAGGCGCACATCCGCCACTTTGGTCGAATCGATGGTGTTATCCGGGCGGATATCCTGCGGACGGATAATGCCGGCAAATTGAATCAACTCATCCCCTTCATGGATCGCCAGACGCTTCTCGCCGCGCACCACCAGGTTACCGTTGGGAATCACCTCCACCACCGTCACCGCAATCGAGCCCGACAAACTGGAATTCTGCTTCACGTCGCTTTTGCCGGCAAATGCGCCCTTGGAACCATAGCCCACCGATAAATTCCCCAAACGCGAACCGATTTCGCCGATCACACCCGGGCCGTTAATGGCCAACGGCGTGGTCACCCCATAATCCTGCGAATTGGATTTGTCGTATTTGGCCTCGTCTTTTTTCTTGGCATCAAACTTCTCGGTCAACGAGATGGTGATAATGTCACCGACACGGTGCGCGCGCGAATCGTCAAACAGCGTCATGGCGCCGGACTGATATAAAGAACCGTTATTCGGCTGCACCTGCTGCGGAATATTAACCGGGTAGTTCGGTTCAAAACTCATCTCCTGCACACGCTCCGGCGTTGAACTGCAGCCGGTTAACAAGGCAACACCCAAAACCATCAGGCCTGTTGAGATTTTGACAGGCAATTTAACCAATTTCATTTCTCTATCCTCTTACGTTAACCCAACCGCTTAGGTGTTGTTATTCAAATACTGCATCATGCCGTCTGCGGCGGAGATGGCTTTGGAATTCATCTCATAGGTGCGTTGCGCTTCGATCATGCCGATCAGCTCTTCCACCGTATTGACGTTGGAGGCTTCCAACGCACCCTGCAAGACACTGCCTGCTTCGGCGGTTTGCGGATTATTCACATTCGGCGTACCACTGGCGGTGGTTTCCTTGTAGAAATTGGAACCGATCGACTCCAAACCGGCCGGATTGATAAACGTCGCCAGCTCGATCTGCCCCACCTGGTTCTGCTGCACATTACCCGGCTGCTTGACAAAGACGGCGCCGTCCTGAGTAATCGAGATTTCGGTCGTATCTTGCGGAATATTGATGTTCGGCTCCAACAGATAACCCGAAGAGGTCACAATATCGCCGTTCTGGTTCACCTGAAACGAACCGTCACGGGTATACATCAGCTCGCCATTGGCGTCCATCACCTGAAAGAAACCCTTGCCTTCAATGGCAATATCCAGTTGATTGTCGGTGACCATCACGTTCCCCTGGGTGTGAATCTTCTGCACCCCCACGGCCTTGACCCCGGTACCCAACTGCAAACCCGACGGCAAGGTATTGGCCTGGTCCTGGGTAGCCTGAGCGCCAGGCTGGCGCACATTCTGGTACATCAGATCATGGAATTCTGCACGACCGCTTTTGAAACCATAGGTATTCGCGTTGGCCAGGTTATTGGAGATCGCCGCCAGACGGAACTGCTGGGCCTCCAGACCGGTTTTCGCAACATACAATGCTCTGTTCATCATCGACTCCTAAAAATTATCTCAATGCCAGCAATTGATCGGACTTCTGCGCATGCGTTTTTGCGGTCGACATCATCTTCACCTGCATCTCATACTTGCGCGACAGTTCAATCATATTGACCAACGCTTCGGCGGTATTGACGTTACTCGATTCCAGCGCTCCGCTGACCACCTTCACATTCGCCTGCTGCGGCGGCGCTTCACCCTGCTGCAGACGGATAAAACCATCCAACCCTTTTTGCAATTGCTTGATATCGGGCTCCACCAAACGCAACTGATCCAACACCACCAGCTGGTTACTCGGCGAACCTTCCGGCACAATCGAAATCGTCCCGTCGTCGCCAATCGTAATATTGCGCGAAGGCGGAATATTAATCGGCGCACCGCCTGTATTCAAAATAGGGTTTCCGTGCACATCCACCAAATCGCCATCGGCGGTCAGCTGCATACTCGCCGTACGCGTGTAGGCCTCATCGCCCTCCGGCGTCTGGATTGCCAAAAAACCGTTTTGCTGCACCATCACATCCATTTCCCGTCCGGTGACCTTGACGGCACCCGGCGTGAAGTCCGTTGCCGGACGTTCGTCCAAAGCATAGGTGCGTGTATGCCAACCCGGCCCTTGCATATGCTGGGCGCGAAATTCATTGAAATCCTGCTTAAATCCATCCGTTGTCGCGTTAGCCAAATTGTTGGCATTATTGGCCTGCGCCAACATCACCTCTTTGGCACCGCTCATTGATATATAGAGCATCCGATCCATTTCGACTCTCCCAGCTTGGCGGGTTAACAAAAAAACTGAAAAATCGGGTTAAGGCTTTTTGCCTCGTTTATGTGCAATCAGCGCTTAACCCTTGATACGAAACCTGCTTATCTCGCAGTACTGTTTCATTTCCCTTGTGTGTTTAGCGTGTTATTTTTTTGACACGTTTTTATTTTCGAAAAGTATCTAGCATTTTGCGTGCCAACTTTTTCAAAATAAAACATTAAAGAATTCAGAAAATGGCCGATATAACCATAAGGAGAGGTTTGCCAGGCGGCAAAAAAGCCGGCAATAAATGCCGGCAAGACCAGAAAAAAGTTTATTTTACAAAAAGTTATTACAGGTTCAGAATGGTTTGCGTCAACGTCTGCGAGGTTGAAATCACCTGTGCGGACGCCTGGTAAGTACGCTGCGTCTGGATCATATTCACCAATTCAGCTGCCACATCGACGTTGGAATACTCCAAAGAACCGGCGTTAATTGACCCCATACCGTTGCTTTGCGGCTTGCCCAACTGCACCGGACCCGAGCTGAAAGACTCCGCATAAGTCTGTCCACCCAGTTTTTCCATCGCATTTTTGTCGGAGAAGTTAGCAATTGCCAACTGCGCCACCGGCACAGAACGACCGTTTGAGTAACGCGCTTCGATGACCCCGTCCAGACCGGTAGTCAAACCCACCAAATCACCAATGGCGTAACCGTTCTGCGTGGTACCGCGCTGGTTATAAGAACCGGCAAACTGCGTCATGCTGGTCAAATCCAAATCAATCTGGAATTGCGCAGGCGTTGTCCCAGGCACTGCACCACCCAGCGGATCAGTCGCCCCCGTCATCGGGTTATCAACGATGAAGTTCAGAGTCGGCGCGCCGGTAACGCGTGTCCAGCCGGTTTCCGTCGGTGCGGTAACAACAGTTCCCGTCAACGGATCAACATAAGAGTCAGGCGTTCCTGCTACCGCAGCCAAATCCCCACCACCGGCTTGATAATCCACAGGCTGATACGCCCCCAGATAATTACCGTTGGTATCAAAACGGATTTCATAAAGCTGTCCGGCCGCTTTGTTACCGCCACCGTCCAACAAAGCCGCTCCCGTAGTCGGATCAGCCACATGGCCGGTATAGACAGTATTACCCTGTGCATCTGAACCGGTAATATTGTACTGAACAATCCATGAGGTATATTTAACCGCCGGGTTACCCGAGGTGGCAACCGGCACACCGTCAGAATCGATGGTAGACACCGTATCCGGGACTACATCGCGCTTGAAGAAGTTCACGTTCAAGGTGTGCTCACCACCCAAGCTGTCATGAATTGTCATCGGATAGAAGTAGTCATTAGAGCCTTGATACTCGCCATTGGCTTCAGGGGCAATCAAACTCTGCAGATTCAGGGTAGAACCGACGGAATCATCGTCGGCAGCCAGGCCACTGTTGGTACCTGCCGGATCCACATTATGCGTCTCCTCACCATCCAGGTTGATGTCGTAAACCATTTCGGAGGTGGCCTTAGGCAGTTTATTCAACTCATCCAAATCGATTGAGCTCAAACCGGTACTGAATACAGGATTGGTATCGGTAGACTGTTTTTGATCCAACAGATACCCCTGCACGCGATTACCTTCCTGAGTCGTCAGATAACCCTCTTTATCCAGCTTGAAAGAACCGTTACGGGTATACACATTTTCATATTTGCCGGTACGGTCTTCCAATACAAAGAAACCTTCGCCATCAATCGCCATATCCAGTTCGCGCCCGGTTCCGTTAATGGTTCCCTGACTGAAATCCTGGGTAATTGCGGCCACTCGCACACCGTTACCTGGCGAGTTCTGCGCGCCGGAAAACATATCGGCAAACTCGGCACGCGAGCCTTTGAAACCGACTGACTGCGCGTTGGCCAGGTTGTTGGAAATAACCCCCAAACCGGTCGAAGCCGCATTGATACCACTTAAAGCGTTTAAGTCAAATGATGCACCCATGATATTTCTCCTTATCTGATTCTCAATCAGAAACTGTCATGTGATTAAACCGAATCCGGTTTTTTAAATACGTTGTTGTTAATCAATTCTGTTAAAAACGGTTTAACCGCTGATCTCTCTGACCGCGCTCATCGCCACCCTTTCGCCGGTGGCCAATGTCAAAGTGATGGAACCGTCAGTATTCACCCCGATGGTATTCACACGCGATCCGACCACGGTATCAATCGATTGCAGCTCTCCGTTCTCGTCGGTGCCGTAAGCCGTGAGGTTATAAAGCCCGCTTGGTTTTTCAATACCAAACTTGTTCAATCCGTCCCAATCGATCGTTTTGTCACCCTTCTGTAAAGTGCCGACATCAATCTCTTTAACCACCCCACTGGCATCAGACACGACAACCGTTACGTCAGAAAGCGGCTGTTCGGTACTCAAACGGAACTGCGACGCCACGCCCTGGTTGTGCGAAAACTGCTCGCCTTCTACCTGCACGTTCTTGCCAATCAATGACGCGCCCTGCAAAGTCTGCATGTTCTGAAAGCCCAGTGTCATCGCTGCCACCGACTCGGTCATCCGCGTAGTTGCCTCCAACTGGCTCATCTGCGTCAAATCGGAGACAAAGCTGGTCGGATCCATCGGTTTGGTCGGGTCCTGATTCTGCATCTGCGTGGTTAACAGCATCAAAAACTCCGCCTGCCCCATCGCTTTGTTGGGCGCAAACGCAGAGGCATTACTGCCCTGCTGCATCGCTTCGACATAACTGTTATTGCCACTGGTAACACTTAGATTATCTGCCATGATTCACCTCCTATTTGCCTAGCTGAATCGTGCGTAACAAAAGCTGTTTGGAGGTGTTCATCACCTCGATATTGGTTTCATAAGAACGGGAAGCCGACAGCATATTGGCCATCTCTTCCACCGGATTCACGTTAGGCCGGAAAATATAACCTTCCGCATTCGCCATCGGATGGTTCGGGTTGTATTCCATCTTCGCCGGTGCCTGGCTTTCAACAATCTCTTTAATGCGCACCCCGCCCTTTGGCTCCATGGTGGTCTGATCCAGAATCGTCTGGAAAACCGGCTGCTTCGAGCGGTAGGTCTCATCCTTGTTGGAGCTGACGCTGTCGGCGTTGGCCAAATTGGACGCGACAGTATTCAGGCGCACGGTTTGCGCATGCATGGCAGACGCGGAAATATCTAAAATATTAAACATCGACATGATTCACTCCCTCCGACATCAGGCCTTATTCACCGCGCAAGGCGCCACGAATACTGCTGATTTTGCCATCGATAAACTCCAGGGTAGCCTGGTGCTGCATGGCGTTTTCCATAAACTTGGCTTTCTCAACATGCGCTTCCACGGTATTGCCGTCCAATGAAGGCTGAGTCGGCATGCGGTATTTCAGAAAGCTCTCGGTGGTCGCTTCGGCAAAGCCGCTGATATGACGCGCATTGGTTGTCACCATATCCGGTTTACGGGTAGACAACGCCTCCTGCGCATTGCTCATAGCCGCTCTGAAATCGATATCACGCGCCTTGAAATTAGGGGTATCTGCATTCGCCAAATTATTGGCCAAGACTTCGCCGCGCTGGGTGCGAATCTGTAACGCTCTTTCATGTATACCGAAAATAGATTCCATCTTGCTCTCCGCTTCCATTTAACCGATCTAACCGATCATCAATGAACCGCTGTGTTAGTTGGAAACTATTTAGCAACGCCAATGCCAATATTTAACTTTTTTGCGTTTTTTTGAAAAAAATAGCTAAAGTTTTGCAAAAACGGCCGAGGGCACCCGGCCTGTTGAGAAAATTGGAAGGGTAAAAGACAAAACAAAACTCAAAAATAGCCGCCTCAAAAAGTGAACAGGCCGGGTATAACCCTTAAGCGTAAAGTTTTTGACAGCATAGAGAGTCCGTCTGGAATAAAAAAACCGGCAAATTACGCCGGTTTTTCTTTTAGAAACAGAGAACTGGAAACATCACCAGGTTTTGACAATATCGCCTACCTGGATTGTCGATTTTTTGGCAACCACCTCCGCAACGGCAAAACGCGGCAATATCCGTTTAATTTTAATGAAAGCGCCCGGAGTTTCATCCATGCCCAAATTCACGCCTTGAAACTGAACAGGCCGCCCCTGCACACTGTAAACGGCAAGCTGATCGCCCACTTTGGCACCCGAATCGGCGTTTAAATAAATGACATATTCATCGTTGCGCACATCTATGATTTGCGTCTGCAGCGCTTCGCACTGCAATACCGAGGCCACATCCTTTATCTGCTGGTTCAACAAGGATTCAAACCCCTTGCCGGTATCCGTGGCAAAAAAGGCGTTACTGCCAAAAGGACGGTCACGGCCGACGCGCACATCCCCATACACTTCGGCACCGCCGCGCTTCTGGTGAAACAAGGTGTGATTCATTACATCCACCAGATACCAATCCGCTTCCAAATAGCGGGTATCGGGTTTCACCTCCAAATTATAAAAACGTTTGACCGGATTCAGAATGGGGTGGTTTTCGGCATGAGACGACATTGAGCGCAACACGGTCAGCAACACAAACTGCGCGCCCGTCTGGTCGCGAACGGAATCGAGCACTTGAGGCGAAAGATTCGGCGCGATCACACCGTTCTCATCAACCGCGATGGACCCATCCAATTGCGTCAGATTGCGATAACCGCTTTCGCCCAAACGGCGCTTAAGTTCGGTTTGAAAACCCGGCAGCAAATTGGCAATGTCACGCGCCTCGTAGCTCTTGGCGACCACAACGGGTGCCACCGCAAGACGCGGCTGATAACGGTTTCCGGAAAAGTTCTCGCAGACCGAAGGGTTTTCCGTCAGACACACCTTCAAGGTCACCTGATAATGCAGCGGGCGTTTTTTCTCTTCACCATACTGATCAAAAGATTCCTCATACCCCTCTTCGACCACCTGGTATCCCTGCACCTTGCTATGCGAAGTGAAACGGGTTGCATCCCGCGTTAATTGATAGGCTTCCAGCGTCTGTTCGGTATCGATACTGACATTGCTGTTCAAACTGGCAAAGGTCAACGCATTACGAATCGCCATCTGGCGGGCGAATGCCTCATCGACCCCCTCCGTTGAAGCGCTTCCGGTCACCGTGACGCAGTGGGGCATCGACTCGACCGATTCCTGTGGCTGAATTTGTGCAGCGGCAGAAACACCCAACCAGAAAAACAGCCCCAAACCAATCAACCAACGGCTGAGCATCGTCTATTCCCCACTTTTGGAATGTTGTCGCTTAAACTCATCCACCCTGTTCACAATAATGCGCCCCAGCTCTTCGCCGTGCCACTTCGATAGAAATACGTTAGCCCCGACTTTTTCCGTTAGGGTTTCATTAAAACCGCCACTTAAGGAAGAGTTCAGCACCACATACAAATCCTTAAGGCGCTCATCTTTACGAATGCTGGTGGTTAACGTATAACCGTCCATCTCCGGCATTTCAATATCGGAAATGACCATCAAAACACGATCGCCGACCGGTTCGGAAATACCGGTTTCGGCATCATCTGCCCATTTCTTCAATAGATCCAACGCAAGACGGCCGTTATTCACAATCTTGTTGCGAATCCCTAACTTATCAAGCATGCCTTTCAATTGTGCGCGTGCAACCGCCGAGTCGTCTGCTCCCAATACAAAGAAATCATGCCCGCCGGTTTCAAACTTATGACTGGCCACAAACTCATCGGACATGCCCTCAGGAACGCCCGAAACCTCTGCCAGAACCTTCTCAACATCCACAATTTCAACGATCTGATCGCGTGCCCGAGTGATTCCTGTCAGATAATTAACACTCTGCAGACTGTCCGGAGGCGGCAAAATATCTTCCCAGCGCAAATGCACAATACGGTCAACGTTCTGAACCAAAAAACCCTGCACGGAACTATTAAACTCCGTCACAATCGTTAAGGTTTCCGAATACTTATCGGGGGAGAGCGGCTCCAAATCCAGGGCTTTGGCCAAATCAATCATCGGCATGGTCAAACCACGGATATCCGACACCCCTACAACCCGTCTGTCGGCCTTGGGAACCGGCGAAATTGCAGGCGTACGGATCACCTCACGCACCTTGAACACATTGATGCCAAAAAGCTGTTCCCCTTTAATGGTAAACAGCAACAACTCCATGCGGTTCATCCCCGCCAGTGAAGTTCTCTGATCAACCCCTTTAAGAAAGCTAGACATTGTTACGCCACCTTATCGATCAAATTTATTATTTCAGCTCGTTACTATATCGCAAGCTGATCTTAAAAGTCTTTTAAACACATGTTAGACTGCACGTATGATAAAAACCTACTTTAACATTCTCATGTTAGCGGGCTGCTTAACCTGCCCGAAATGGGGCTTGGCGGACGACTCCGGCAGCCAATATGCCTCATTGGAAGCCATCTACGAGCAAGCCGCCGTTTTCCTTAAGCAAAAAGTTGACCAAAAATTACAAGACCCCGTCATAGACATTAAAACTTTCACTACGCCACTCAAACTCCCTGCCTGTGAAATCCCCGTAGAAATACAGGATCGCAACCCCACCAAATACGCCGGCAGAATGACGTTAGGCATAAAATGTTCGCAGCCGGCCTGGCAGTTTTTTCTAACCGCCACTGTGGATGGCAAATTACCGGCGGTTATTGCCACTCAAGGAATCCTTAAAGAAGCCGTTATAAGAAATAACGATGTGCAAAAGGTATACCTTCCCTACAAAAAGGTGCCGGCCGATAGCCTGATCAGCGTCGAAAAGGTCATCGGCATGCGTGCTAAAAAAGCGATTGCCCCAAATGACATTATCATTATTCGCGATTTGCAACCGCCTTACTGGGTATTAAAAAAGCAGGCGGTCACCCTGATCAGCAAAATCGGACATATCGAAGTCAAGACCAAAGGGATGGCGCTTGAGGATGGTGTGGAAAATCAACAGGTTGAAGTTGAAAACAATAACAGCAAAAAGAAATTAAAAGGCATAGTTATTGCTCCCAACACCGTATTGATTCCTTGAGTTTGCCATAAGCGTAAAAAAAATATAAAAAATGATTAAAGCTTTACGCATTTTGCCGATAACCTTGTTAGAAGAATTAAAACATTACTGGTAGAATAGTATCAGCTTAGATGTGAGGCTAAGAAAATGGACATTAAAAACTTAAACCTGAACGTACCGTCCGGACGCGCCGAATCCCTAAAAGCGCAGGACAAAACCGGGGCGCAAAATAACGGCTCAACCGTTACAAATGGCCCAGCTGATGACAAGGTAACTCTGACCGGCATGCTGGTGCAGGTGCGTGAGTTGGAACAGAAGGCTGAAAAAGTCAATGTGGACAACGGTGATCGCATCGCAGCGTTAAAGGCCTCCATTCAAGATGGCAGCTACCGCATTAACCCGGAACGCATTGCTGAGAAATTGATCCAATCTGAAGTTTTGTTTTCTAACATTTAAAATTTTCTTTGTACGAAAACTGAATGAAAACTCTACCAGCTGACTTTGACGCCACCACATTCACCTCACAGCTTGAGGCGTTGGGTCAGTTGTTACGCGAATTCCTGCAAATTCTTAAATCGGAAGCTGAACAACTCAAGCATGGCAATCCCGAATCACTGATAGAAGTGATAGAACCCAAAGAAAAACTGGGCGAACAAATCCAATCCCGCTTTGAAAAAATCAGCACTTTGTTTGCCGGTAGCACGCCAGACAATGCAAACAGCCGCTTTTTCGAACTGGCGAAGCAACAAGCTTTTTCCGCCATATCGACACAGCTGCAAGAAAACGTAAACGAAATCATCCAGTTGGCCGAACATTGCCACGACCAGAATATCGCCAATGGCATGTCGATCCGCATCCTCAGCAACATCAACAAAACCTCTTTGCAAATCTTAAGCGGTCAAACAGCCGACAACGTCAATCTGTATAGCGCGTCAGGCGACCGGACATCCAATAAACCGCACTCCACTCCCCTCGGCAAAGCGTAATTTCCCCAATATCCGCTGCTTGAAGCACTAAATCATCCGTTACTTTAAGAGAGCTTTGCACGAGTGGGGCGCGAGAGAAAAATGAGGAAAAAATTGGCTG
>JACXUQ010000234.1 GCA_014763835.1 Thiotrichales bacterium | reverse complement strand
TGCAAGCCCCACAAACTCATATAACGGCTCTCGATATTCAGACTCTCCAGTACCTCCGGCTGCAGCGGAAAATCCAACGGCAGGGTTTTCAGCATTTGCTGCTGCCAATCCAACCGTGCCGGCCAGGCGACTTCACCCTCGCTCACGCCCTGAGGTTGTCTGGCATCAAAGGATAATGCCTGCTCTTTAACCGTTTGCAGCTGCCACCCCCCGTTCTCGAACACCGCCTTTTTAGCCAGCCAGACGTGCCCGAGTTCACCGTTTTTCTGCTCATAAATGGTCACGTTACGCAATTCGGTCGGCGACACCGCCTGCTTTACATGGATAAAACGTTGCGTGTCTTTGAGCCAGAAGCCGCTGCCGCTGCCGATCGAAAAACCTTGCTGCAAGGCTTCGCTGCGCAGCTTTTTGGCATAGGTTTCACTCTGCGGCGCCAGCCATTCGCCCATCATCGCCACCACCAGCCACATCAACAGCGCGGTTTTAAGCACGCCCAGCAGAATGCGTCCGATGGACCAGCCGGTGACGCGCAATACCGTCAATTCCGACTGGTTCGCCAAACCGCCCAGCCCCATCAGCGTGCCGATGAGCAGCGCCACCGGAAAAATCTCGTAACCGTACACCGGCAGTTTCAGCAGCGTGTACAGCGCCCCCTTGGCAAGGGTGTAGGTTTCGTCGAGCTTGCCGAGCTGAATCATAAACTCCGAAAAGCCGAGAATCACCAGCAGCACCAGCCACACCAACAAGGTGTGGCCAAACACCACACTGCCCAAATAGCGTTCTATGCGGTTCATGCCTTGGCTCCTCTGTTTGAGCGCCCGGGCAACGCGCGTTTTTTGCTGCCGGGTTGCCACAGCGCATAAAGCAGAAACGCCAGCGGCACCGGCCAAAGACCGACAGCCAACGGAATGCCGCCGTTGCTGACCCCGTCACGCAATGTCACCAGCAACTGGGTATAGACCACATAAAGCACAATGGCGATAAACAGCTTGGCGAAACGCCCCTCGCGCGGGCCGGTCTTGCTCAGACGCAACCCCAGCAGACCGAGCACCAAAATGCTCAACGGCACGACCACACGCCACTGCAGCAACGCCATGTCCTCAGCGGTTCCCGAGGCCCACAGCGTCGCAGTCGGCGCCCAGACCGCTTTGGTTTTCTGCTGCGCGGCCGCCTCGATTTCCGGCAAATAGCCTTCAAAGCGCTCGAAATGCTGTACCGTCAGCGTCTGGCTGCCGCCATGCAAGCCGTCATAACTTTTGCCGTTCAACAACACCAGCGCCAGGCGATTATTGATCCATTCAAACCGTCCCAAGGGCGCGCTCAATACCAAGTCTCGCTGGTCATCCCGGTATTGAATCCACACCTCTTTCATCTGCCCTTCGGCGTCGATCTGTTTGGCGTACAGCACCCCTTTGTTGTTGGGCAAGGTATTGAACTTGCCGGACACCAGCCCGGCAAACGGCGCGCTGCTCTGCGCCTCGCGTACCAGCGCTGTTTCCTGCTGATAACTCCACGGCGTCACCACCAGCGTAATCCAGCCGGTCAACAGCACCAGCGGCAATAGAAACCAAAACAGCACCTTCTGAAAATAGCGCGGCGCCACGCCGCAACTGTTCAACACCACCATTTCGTGATCCTGATACAGACGTCCCACCGCCAGCATCACCGCCAGCAGCGCCACCAAGGGCAGAATCACCTCCAGTGCGGGCGGGATTTTAAGCAGCAACACCTGAAATACAATCGAGGCCGGCAGCTTGCCCTCGACCGCCAACGCCAGCAGTTTGGTCGTTTCGGTGCCAAAGGTAATCAGCAGCAATACCGCCAGCACCGCCGCAAAGGTGGCAGTCAGTTCTTTCAACAGATACTTATCGAGAATACGCAAACGCTAAAAACCCCGCAATTCGATTACACAACGACCACAAAATCATTAAAATGGTGAATTTATTTCTGTACAAACGGCGCGACGTTGTGGCTCCGCAAAAACCCAACAGGCCGGGTAGCCGCCGTCCCACACACAGACTTTAAACGCATTATACAAAACAACGCATCCCAAACGGTTTTTAAACAAAGGCTTTTCCATGAAACGACTCTCTTTTAGCTTGAATGCCCACGCCCAACATTTCGACACGCTGATTGCGCCGGTCTTCGCCGACGGCACGCTGGATCAGCGCGTCAGCGACTTTCAGGCCGACCTGCAGGATCAGGTCAGCCAACTGGTCAACAGCGGCGATTTCAACGCCAAGCCCGGCAAAACGCTGTTGCTGGTGCAAGCCGGCAATGTGGTCAAGCGCATTCTGCTGGTGGGCTTGGGAGAGGCCGAAAAACTCAGCGTTAAAGCCTATTTGAGCGCGGTGAAAGCCGCAGCCACAGCGATTGAAAACAGCGGTGCGCAAACCGCATTGAACCTGCTGGCACAAGTGCAACCCAACGGTTTCGACCTGCCTTGGGCGATCCGCCAGAACGCGCAGGTGTTCCAACAAAGCTGCTACGACTATGCCCACGAAAGCCGCGGTGAACACCATGCCAAAGACCCCAAGCTCAACGAGATGGTCTTTGCCGCCGAAGCCAACCCAACCAACGAAGCGGCCATGGCGCAAGGCCAGGCCACCGCAATCGGCATGGGACTGACGCAAGATCTGGCGAATATGCCGAGCAATTTCTGCACCCCGACGCATCTGGCCAACACCGCCAAAGAGCTGGGCAGCACCTATGGTTTTGAAACCCATATTCTCGATCGCGAAGAGATGATCGAAATGGGCATGGGGTCGTTTATGGCGGTCGCCCAAGGCAGCCAGACCCCGCCGAAAATGATCTGCCTCTCCTACCAGGGCGGCGGCGATGAAGCGCCGATTGCGCTGGTCGGCAAAGGCGTAACCTTCGACACCGGCGGCATCTCCCTGAAACCGGGCGCCGATATGGACGAGATGAAATACGATATGGGCGGCGCGGCGGCCGTACT
>JACXUQ010000233.1 GCA_014763835.1 Thiotrichales bacterium | reverse complement strand
GCAGCCAATAGCTCGCTATTAGCAAGTTTTTCAACAAAAATCAGGCTATTTTTAACCATTTTTATTCGTGTAGCCATCTCGTGCAAAGCTCTCTTTTAATTACAAAAAGACTTTTAAAGAACGCATTAGTGCATGTAAGATGTCATCAAGTCCATTAATTTAATGGGCTTATTATTTGTTGTGCCAAACTTGTTGTGAAGCAAGGACGGAAAGCCAAGGGTCTTAGACGGGGAACAGTTTCGTTACTCTTCTAAGATAGCCGGTTGCCAAATAATCCCCGCGAAACATTCGGGTCGTGGGTTTATTCGTGTCACTTCTAACATTTTTGTGCCTTCAATTTTTCATTGTCATCACGCCGCTGTGTTGTATATCACGCTCGGCACGACTCTAAAAAAGGAAGGTTAAAATGAGACGTTCATCTTTTTTCCAGACGCTGTTTAAAGCGTCACTACTCTCCATTGCCATTGTCAGTGTGAGTCCGGCAGAAGTCATTGCCAACTCCATCGCCACGGTAACGGATTTTATGCAACACAAACCGCTATCGCACCATCAGGACGAAGCGCTTAATACATTAAAGCGGGAGTTCTAAGGGCGATAAAGGCAAGCAGCTGCATATTGGCGCAATCTGTCAGATTGCTCATTTGCAGCTGTCTGTAAGGCGTTTACCCGGCCTGTTCAGTTTTAAAAACCAATCTCAAGCGCTTATTTCTTAAGGCTTTCTAGGTCTTTGTTACCTTTAACAAACCATCCAACCGTCCGTCGGCATAAAGTTGCATACCGTGCACATTGTCACGACTAACCGCATACTGATCCTCATACCACAACGGCATGGCTGCCAATGTCTGCTGCAGATGGCGCTGCAATTGGCGATAGGTTTCTGCCTGTTCCGTCAAAGTTTGCTGCCTGGCACCAAGCGCAATCAAGCGATCGGCATGGCTATCCCGATAACGCCCACGATTGGCGCCGTTTGGCGGAATCGCCTCGCTGGCAAACACATACTGGAAAATATCCGGGCTTTTGATCCCCACCCACGCCAGACTGTAAAGCTGAAACCGCCCCTGCTTGATATCGCTGTAAAAGGTGCCCCAGTCGTAACTTTGGATATTCAAATGGATGCCGATGCGGCGCAATTGCGACTGGTAGATGGTGGCCAAACGGATGCGTGTCGGGTCATTGGAGGTTTTGAAACTCAGTTCGATCAGCCCTTCGGCGTTACGCGATGCAGGCGGAATCTGCGCCTCTGCAAGTTTGAGTTTGGCCCGTTCCGGGTCATAAGCAAAGCCGTGAATATCCGCCACGCCCGCCCAATGTTCCGGCACCAACAGCCCGCCCGCCAAACGTGCATGGCCGTTAAACAAGGCATTCACAATCGCCTGCCGGTCAATGCCATACGCTATCGCTTCGCGCACGGCGAGTTGTGAGAGCAACGCGTCGTCAAAATTAAAGCCCAAGTAGCCGAATCCGGTGCCATGTTGCCACTGCACCTGCAGACCGTTTTGCTGCTCGCAGTAATGGATCAATTCGGGCGAGAGATCATTCTGCAACAGGTCGATCTCGCCCTTCTTTAACTTGAGCACGCGTACGGTCGGATCTTTGACGTTAATGAATTCCAGCGCCACTTTGTCCTGCCGCTCCAGCACCAATTTCTGCTCATTCAGGCTGATAAAACGACACGCGCCTGACCCCACCGGCCGTTCATGAAATGGATGATTCGCCTCGATCAATGACTTGGGTAAAATGCCGATAACCAGGCGCCCGACAAACAGCGGATCAGGCGCGTAAAGCCAAAAATCCACTTGTTTTTCATCAGCTTGAACAACTTGTTTAATGTTTTTAAGCGAACCTTGATGCGGTGAACCGAAATCGGGATTCAACACACTTTGATAGGTGGCGACCACATCGGCGGCGGTAAGCGGCTCGCCGTTATGGAATTGACTGCTTTCAAGAAGAGTAAAACGATAGTGCTGAGGTGTGATTTGTTGCCAGTCGGCCAAATCGGCCACCGCTTCAAAGCGTTCGTTAAAATCCACCAACTGGCGGTAGAGAAGCCGGTTGACCCGGCTGGAAAGCGCATCGGTGGCCTTGCGCGGATCAAGCATCCGCGGGCGTGCATTGACGCCCATGCGGATGATATGCGGGTTTTCACTGCGGTTACAAGCCGTCAATCCCAGCCCCGCCAGGGGCAAGAGCGTTTTGATAAAACCGCGGCGACTAGGCATGAACAAAAATTACGAACCTTGTGCAGCGTTTTCAACCAGAGCGTTGTCTTGCGTCACATTTTGCGCTTCGGGCACAGTGAGCAAACGGTCATAGGTCTGCAAGTCATCTGCCTGCAAATCCCCGGCTGTCGCTTCCAATTTCAAACGATTGACCACCTGATTGTGCAGGGCTTCCACCAGATTGCGGCGTGCGCTGAAATAGTTGGAACGCGCCGTCAGGACTTCCAGCAAACTCTTCAAGCCGACTTTGTAACTTTCTTCAGCGGCCTCCAAAAAGGCGCTGCCGGATTTGACCGCTTCACGCAATGCGCCGATCAGGCTTTGGCCGCGCTCCACGGTGCGCACCTGTACTCGCGCATCTAAACGCGCCTGTTCGCGGCTATCGCGTAGCGCCTGTTCGGCCGCCTGCAGCTGATAGCGCGCCTCGCTCACTTTAGCGGTGGTTGCACCGCCAGCGTAGAGCGGTACGCTTACATTGATACCGACACTGGTATTTTGCACATCGGCTTTACCGGTGATAGTGGACGGATAGCCGTAGCTTGAGCAGCGACTCATTCGCCACATCCAAGGCGTTTTCCGCATTGATGCGGTTGGACCTAGAGAGGTCGTAACTCGATTTGGCTTGCAGCACATCCGTCAAACTCGCCAGGCCGACTTCGGCCGATGCTTCGGCGCGTTCCCATTGGATCTTGTCGGCGGCTTCCTGTGCCAATGCCAGATTCAAATCCTCCTGCGCCAGCAAGACCTTGAAGTAAACATCCGTGGTGCGCACAATCAAATCCTGTTCGGCGCTTTTGAAGGTGTAATCGGCCTGCTGCACCACGCTCTTGGCCTGTTCATAGCCCGACCAGGCAGCGCGGTTATAAAGGGGTTGTGTCAAATTGACGCCCACATTGGTGCTGGTACGGTCGGTATAGTCGATATCCCCGACCGTGTAACTTCCACTCGCACTGATATTAGGCAGCAAAGCCCCTTTGGCCTGCTGTAAAAGCTGCTGATTGGCATCATATTGGGCCCGTGCCTGAGCCAATTTGGCATCTTGCAACAACGCCATCTGATAGACATCCAACAATCCCGATGCCCCCGGATTGGCGAGCACGCCCGAAGAACCCAGTGCTAATGCCAGCGCCAGCGGTTTTAAAGTTGAACGCCATAACATGGGACTTTTAGACCGATTTTGCTTTTTCATCTTCGCTCCAATCTTTATAGGGGTAGCTGCTTAAACTGACATTGTAAAAACGTGACTCATGCGTCACCTCGGGGCCTGCCCAAGCGGGCATGACAA
>JACXUQ010000232.1 GCA_014763835.1 Thiotrichales bacterium | reverse complement strand
TCGTATTTGCCGACCTTATTTTCCAAGATCCTTACCCGCGTACTGATACTGGCCGCCTGGGCGACTTCCACCCAAGCAAACAACAGTACCATCACACCAAGCACCACCATTTTTGGTTTAGCCATGTTAATACTCCACTGCCACTCGCTTGCAGACGTTGTTTATAGGTTTAATACGAGCTTACTTCAAGGCAGGTACCGCAGCTTTCCGAAGGTTCTTTGGCTACAACGGTATCGCCGCTATATACAAATGTCTGGTCGAAGAAGTTTTTATCCACATACACTTCCAAGACCGTCTCGTAGTTATTGTCCGCCATCGGGGTCACACTGACGACACGCGCACCGCGCACCACGGCATTGACACGCGCTCTGAAACTGTCGTTCTTCGCCGTCAGCGTAGAAATAGCCGTGTTACTGTCAATTTTGATGCCATACAGCTGCTCCGCCAAGGCGCGATAAGCATCCAACTTTGAAGCGCGAATTGCCATCAAACGGCGCTGTCCCGGCGTATAGGCCGAGAATGTGCTCTCCGCACCGTAGCCAATGGCTGAAATCTTCACTTTCTCAACCGGCTTTTTGACCACCGGAGCTGGCACTGGCGCTGCAGGTGCCGCAACCGGTGCAACCGGCATCACCGCCTGCAATGGAATCATGGGCACTGCAGGCGATTCGTTCTTCACTTCAGGGCTATTTGAACAACCGCCCAGTACAGAGGTCGCGACTAGTCCCGCGATCAATACATTTACTTTTTTCATCTTTATCTCCATTATTCATAGACTCAAAATGGTGTTAATCAATGCTCAACATTTAGACTTTTTCGAAATTACGGCCCGTTTCCACTCAGGGATAACTATCCGGATTGGCTTGGTCATACATCATCGGATCAGGGGCCGAGTACTGGTAGGACGGCTGTTTTGACTCCGTCTTTTCTTTCTCGGCCGTCTTTTTCGCCTGAGCCTGCACCTGCTGACCTACCAGTTGTTTTTCCACCGTTTTCACACCATGCAATAACTTGCCGTATTGTTCTTGCAACTGTTTAACGCGTTTATTGACCTCATCGATCCGCTTCTGCGCCTTGACCATACCCATCTGAACGCTGTTGAGTTTGTCCGTCATGGCGGCATCAACAACCACTGCAGGGGCCATTGTCTGCGCTGCGGCTGGCACAGGCGTCGCTTGGACTAGCGGTGCCGCTTGATGGGTATCGACAGCATGCGCATCATGCGGTGCCACCGTATGCCCATTATTATTTACTGCCGGCTGCACCATAGGCTGCACTGCGCTTGAAGGAGCCTGCCGCTCCAGCGCGGTGATGTCGGCCGTCATCTGCTCCAACTGATAACTTAGCGCATCAATCTTCTTCTCAATCCCGCTCATCCCCTGAGCGTTTTTTGACAACGCCACCGTATTGCTTTCGGTGCCCAACTTAATCTCTTCGATTTTGGTTTGCGTTTCTTCATCCAAACCGGCTGATCCGGCCACTGCCGCCCAAATACCGATCCCGATTCCAATCAGCATCAACACCACAAGCGTTGAGCCAAAAATGACAATAAGCTTTTTAATTGAATCCATTTCTGCCGCCGATATTTCTTTAGATTGGTTTTGCGTTTTCCCCCTGCGCGGAATATATTCTTCCTCTTGCTGCGGGGGAGCTACTGGCGCTTCTTCAGGCTTGAATTTGGCTTCGGGTTTTGGGTCAGCCGCACCCTTGACCTGTACAGCCGCTGGCTGGACACTGTCTGCCAACTCGGCAGCCGGTGCAGCCTGCTCCACATCCAGCAACTCGCTCAGTTCATCATCGATCATGGACGTTTCTGCAGGCAGCTCTTGCGCAGCGTTTGCAGACACGACATCCTCCGCCACTGCATCCTCTTCCCTGCTGGCCACAACATCCTGCTCCGCCTCATCCAAAAGCGCATCAATGCTGTCCAGATCATTAGGATCGAAAGTTTCGTCCGTTGAAGCCACAAACTTTTCCTTTAATCTAAAATCGTTTAAACATCCAATTCATTATTAGAAATCCACTTTATTCGAATTGGAAACGATACCCCGTTATAGGTTGGATGGTTTTGTCGTCCAACCAATACACCTTTGGCAAAAGTGCAAACTGTCCATCTGCCGTGGTAATCAAGTCGCCAATGGGGGATTCACCCAACCACTGAACTGGCTTTAATGCTTCAGGCTGATTGACGACCTTTGCCGCCAACTCACCCAAAGCATAAAGCAGGCCAGTTTTATCATATTGATTATTATCAGCTTGCGAAGAGCGGGGGTTGTGAACGGAATTAGGCGAGAGAAAGGCATAGGTCTGCTGCCAGAACGGCAAAGACGCGAGGAGGTCCGAAGCGCTGGGAAAGCCGGCCGGATACCATAGATTCAACGCTTCGTTAAGATGATAAAAAGCCAGCATGGGTTGAACCTGCATGGCTGCTTCAAGCGGGAGAAAACTGATGACGGCGTCAATATCCTGACGCGCACGCGGCACAAATTCCAGCTCGGTGTGCAAGGTTGCCTGCAACCAGTTTTTACGCCCCTCGGAGGAAGCCACATTCAAAGCGCGACGCAAACTCTGATCCAGCGAATGTTCCACGACGGCTGTTTCGACCCAACTGTCATCACCCCGCTGCAAGTCCCACCCGGCCTGTTGAAATTTTTTTTGCAGGTTTCGGGCCGGTTGCGCAGGCTCAGCCAACACCAGCACATGCTGCAAAGCGTAACTGTTTACAAAACTGTGCAACTGACGCAAACCGTCGCTCTTGCTCGGAGACAACGCCTTTTCGTTGGCTTGGTATGTATCCAACTGATTCAGATAAAGTGTTGGGATGCCGGTCTTCAGCGCCTGCCAGGCCTGCGCTTGCTCACGCGACAGCGGACCGATAATGAAGTCCGGAGCGTAAAGCTTAACCAACTCCCAAAGCTCGAAAAGATTGTCGTAAAGCGCGCTGTCAAGCACTTCAAACGGCTTGCT